>JAFYGX010000169.1 GCA_017543025.1 Solobacterium sp. | reverse complement strand
ATTCAGATCAACAACGTTCAGCTTGAATTTCCTGGCTATCCTGTTTGCTTCAGCGTAGTTATCTGCAATATAGACCGTTACCCCTCGGATGTCTACAACCTCATATTTACCACGATGAGGATAGATATATCCGGCATTTACTATTTCCATCTGGTTATCAGACAGTTTCTTCTTTTCTTCCATAAGTTCCTCCTTAGTCCGATCCAAGGATCCATGTGTGTATCAATATCTGTTTTTACTATAAATCATCCTTTGAAGACAGGGAACAGGTGATGCAGAGAATAGTTCCATGGAACGATCCTGACAAGTGCCTGCTGCCTCCCGCTCAGGCAGGGAAGGGGATATCCCGTTTCAGGATTGAACCATAGTCATGCGTTTCCCTGTTCCTTTCATATATACGGGAATTGGCGTGATTTTCGCCGGCAAAAACGGAGGTTTTTTCCCTGATTCCGGTACCGGCGGCACAGCCGCAGAGTCCTGAAGTCACTGTCAGCCTTCAGTCTTTATGCAGGCACGTGTTGTCTGTCCGAATCTCCCGGTTCAATCCATGACTGCATCGGCTTTTCTTAATGCACTTCTGTCAATACCGCAATACTGTATCCCGGAAGATGAAGAATTCCGTTTTCCTTGGTAATTTGCTGTCCGTCGCTGTTCAGCACCGCCGCAAGATTCAGGTCTTCATTCAGAACGTTCAGATTCGCATCCCGGTTCTCTTCACGAAGATTCATCACAATCAGAACCGGATCTTCTCCCTCACGATAGCGGATAAATGCCGCAATCGCATCATCACTGATTCCCCCTGCTTCCGCGGTGATTCCGCTGGCAATGACAGGAAATGCCTTGCGAACCTTAATCACTTCCCTGAACCAGTTATACAGGGAAAACGGATCATTGATCTGTTCCGAAAGCGGCGGAAACTTCATCTCCACATCATCCATATACGGAGGGCCCGCACACAAATCCGGATCATTGGGATCCCTGCTCCAGTACATCGGAGCCCGTTTGTTTTCATCCTTGCCGGAGCCCTTCATTCCGATCTCTTCGCCATAGTAGACAAAGGAATTGCCGCTCATGAGAAGACTCATGGCATAAGCCATCTTGGTCTTCGGTCCTTCATCCTCCGGATAATATCCGGCACTTCTTCCCATATCATGATTGGTATAGAACGGCGCATCCGCAAAGTCAGGATTTGCCGCAGAGAACGCTTCCTGGGTGCTGAGCATCGCCTGCACAAAATCCCGTGCGCTGTACTTCCGGTTCAGCACAGAGCGTATGATTCCCTCCGAATCTGCAAACGGGAAATCAAACAGGGAATCGATTCCGCTTGCATACAGCTCCTTCATCGCCTGCCGGTCTGTCCAGGCTTCCCCTACAATGTAGCAGTCAGGATTGACTGCCCGGCATTGATCCATAAACCAGCGCAGGAAATCCACATTGGCGTTTGTATCCCCGGTATAGTAGCTTGTCACCGCATCCAGGCGGAACCCGTCGACGCCTTTGTTCAGCCAGAAGGAAACGATGTCCCCAATCTCATCCCGCACCGCTTTGGCCGCAAGATTGAGGTCCGGCATTTCCGACCAGAAACGTGCTTCATAATACCAGCCGGAACCGCTCAGCGGCGCATAACCATCTTTCTGTGTATCGGAGAAATGATAATACTCTGCATACGGGCAGACAGACACATCAGGTCTGGCGCCGTAAGGAAGCGTGCGGTAATATTTCGCAGCTTCCTGAAACCAGAAATGCCCGGAGGCGGTATGGTTCAGGGGAAGATCCGTCAGGACCCGCATTCCCCGCTGATGACAATTCCATAGAAGCGCTTCATAGTCCTCCATGGTTCCGAACTGCGGATCAATCGCACAGTAGTCTTTCACATCATATTTGTGATACGTATCCGAAGGATGAACCGGGGTAAGCCAGATCTCATCAAAGCCAAGTCCCTGAATATAATCGAGTTTTGATCGTATTCCGTTGAGATCCCCGATGCCGTCCCCGTTGGAATCACAGAAGGAATAAACAAAGATCTCATAGGTGGTGCGGTAATGATCTTCACGGGTAACGGGATTAAGATTCCGGTTAAACGCCGTCATCTGCACCGGCGTATCATAGGATTCGACTATGACCGGGGCTGTATTCGTACAGCGGGAAAGCACAACAAGCAGCACTGCAGCGGCAGCTGCCAGTAATTTCTGTATGTGTATGTTTTTCATCCCTTGACAGCCCCCGACATGCCTTCAATATAAAAGCGCTGCATGAAAAGAAACAGAATCGCGATCGATCGTTATGGAACTCCGGCTTCACGGGCAACCTCAGTTCTGACTCACAGTGCAATTGCTATGGGTGTTCTGTTCTGAATCAAACAAAAACAGCTCATCGTTCTTCACAAAAAACCTGCTGAATTCCCCAAATATATACCCTTTTGAATCGGACAGATGTACTGCCTGCATTTCCCGGATGATTCATGCCCTGTACTTCCGTTAACGTTTCCAGTCTATTTCATGATAGACCCTGCAGATGAATTTTCAATACTGGAAATGAAATGAACGCTTTGTGAAAAAGAATAAGGAATTCCAGGAAATGTCCAATGCGTTTGCCATGGAGCATGCGAATACCTTCTTCGATTTCCTCTTCCGGCACCAGAGAAGTT
>JAFYGX010000168.1 GCA_017543025.1 Solobacterium sp. | reverse complement strand
TGATCGATGTCCCTGTCATGACAAATTTCCGCCGGGTGGAACTGCTGCTGAACGGCAAATCACTGGGAATCATGGAAATCTGTGCGGATGACAGCGAAAAATGTGCCGCGTTGTGGAAGGTGCCGTATGAGCCCGGAATCCTGTGTGCCCGTGCGTTGGATGATCAGGGGAACACTCTGCTGGAATCTTTCAGAAAAACCAGCGGAGATACGGAAAAACTGCTGATTTCTTCTGAAAACGACTTTCTGAAAAGTGATGGAAATGACATCGCTTTCCTGATGGTACAGGCAGCAGACCGGAACGGAAATCCTGTGGAAAATGCCCGTGACAGAGTTCATATCTGTGTCAGCGGAGGCGCGGTCCTGATCGGCACGGATAACGGCGATTCCACTGATCCGGACGGATACAAGCAGAACAACCGCCGTCTCTTCAACGGGAAGCTGCTCCTGATTGTCGCTTCAAACGGGTTGCGGGAAGATGCTGTGATTCGCGTCGAAAGCACAGCCGGATCCGTATCAGAATACTGTCTTCCGGTTCTGAAAGCTGAACCCGTCCCCGGAGTTTCCAGGATTCAGCAAATTTCTGACACAGAGGCGGATCATCTGATTCCCGTCCGCAAGATCGAAATCTGTTCCGTGGACGGAACGCATCTGACAAAGGAAAAACCGGAATGTACTTTCCGGTGGAAACAGCTTCCGGAAGGTTCGAAAGGAGAACCGGTCCGCTGGCAGGTCACAAACGAAAGCGGCATTCTTTCTCCTTTTGCCGCGGCGGTTGCGGATGGAGACCGCGTGACTGTACGCGCCGCGGGGGACGGAAAACTATACCTGCGCGCGTTGGGAGGAAACAATCCCGGTCATCCCGAAATCATCAGCCAGATTGAACTGACTGTTGAGGGTATCGGAAACCCTGCGCTCGATCCATACAGTTTTATCAGTGCCGGGTTGTATGACCTCCACGAAGGAGACATCGGAACCGGCAACGAAAAAGGGGTTGCGTTCGCCAGAGACGGTGAAAGTATGGTCGGCTTCAGCCGCGTCGATTTCGGGAAGACCGGGTCAGACGTTCTGATCCTTCCGGTTTTTGCGCTCGACGGGAAACCCTATGAAATAGAGCTGCTGGATCGGGACAAAGACGGCTATATGCGCCTGATCACTGTTCTGCACTATGAAAAGCCGAGCATCTGGAATCAGTACCAGGAAGAAAGATATCAGCTTCCCGAACGCCTGAAAGGGATTCACGGTTTATGCTTCAGAATGAAGGAAAAAGTTCATCTGAAAGGCTTTTCCTTTGAAAGAAGAAGCCGTGCCTTCGACCTTCTGTACGCCGGGGAGGCAGACAGCATATACGGCGATTCCTTTATCCTGCAGGATAATGAAGTAAGAAGGATCGGAAACAATGTTTCACTCTGCTTTGAGGATATGGATTTCGGCAATCTGCAGGAATGCAGTCTGACCCTCTTTGGCAGGACAGACCTTCCGGTTAATACCGTTACCGTCCGGATTCAAAACGTGGACGGTATCGAAACGGCTGCCGCGGTTGATTTCTCCGGCAGCCGTGACGCACAGTCCTTCTCTCTGAAAGTTCCCGGAGGAAACTGTAATGTGACTTTTGTGTTCCTTCCCGGAAGTTCCTTTGATTTCAAAGCATTCCGATTCGAAAAAACGAGCCGGGATTCTGTCTGAAGTGTTGAAAAACAACCCGCAAAACATCAGAATGGGTTCACTTGACACATCCGGAATAAGACGTTATAATACATCTGTTTTTTTGAGTGCGTGATCCGATTCCGGCACTCAGACGATGATTATCGGAGGTGTTCTATGGGAAAGTATTTCGGCACAGACGGATTCCGCGGAAAAGCGGGTGAGAATCTGACGGCAGAGCACGCGTTCAAAACCGGTCGTTATCTCGGATGGTACTTCGCGAAAAAGCACCTGGACGACAAAGCCAGAATTGTCATCGGAAAAGACACACGCAGATCTTCCTACATGTATGAAAATGCACTTGCGGCCGGCATTACGTCATCCGGAACAGACGTGTATCTGCTTCATGTTACAACAACGCCCTGCGTCAGCTATATTACCCGTACGGAGGGGTTTGACTGCGGCGTGATGATTTCCGCGAGCCATAATCCGTATTATGACAACGGAATCAAACTGATGAACAGCAACGGCGAAAAAATGGATGATGCCCTCCAGAACGATGTTGAAAAATATATTGACGGGGAAATTGCAGAAATTCCTTTTGCTTCGGGAGACAAAATCGGCTGCACAGTGGACTTCTATACCGGACGGAACCGCTACATCGGTTATCTGACCAATCTGGCCATTCATCCGTTCGATGACCACAAGGTCGCGCTGGACTGTTCGAACGGCTCCAGCTGGATGATCGGACCCGCTGTATTTAATGCTTTAGGCGCTAAAACCTATGTCATCCATAACAAACCTGACGGCCTGAACATCAACAGGGATTGCGGCAGCACCCATCTGGAAAGCCTGAAAAGCTACGTAAAGGAAAACAAACTGGACGTAGGTTTTGCTTTCGACGGAGACGCAGACCGCTGTCTCGCGGTGGATGAGAACGGAAATGAAGTCAACGGCGACAAGATCATGTATATCTGCGCCAAGTACATGAAAAGCAAGGGACAGCT
>JAFYGX010000167.1 GCA_017543025.1 Solobacterium sp. | reverse complement strand
GGAATATTTTGAAAACCACCTGCAGCAGGTATCCTTCAGATTCCGCAGTAAATAAGAAGCTGATTCCCCATTCACTTCAATTCAAAAGAGATCCGGCCCGGATCTCTTTTCTCATATTTGTTTTTCCGATCGGGACTCCTGAAATCAGGATCCGTCTTCCGCAAACTCTCTGTCCATGTTAATGAGAAATGCTTCAAAGGAATCGGATACGGTATAGTATGTATCCTCATCGGTATTGCAGCTGTCAATCTGACAGTAGATTCCCTTTTCGGGATTATATGCCCATAAGGCATCGTCAATCCCGCCCAGCACGATATATCCGGGCCAGGAAGTCTGCACATCGTAAGCGTCATTGATTTCCTGCAGCTCCTCCAGCCGGTAAAACCGTCCGTAGTTGTTCTCACCGATCGGCCCTTCTCCGCCGTTGTGCGCTTTCATAAATGCCAGGTAGTCTTCCGGCAGCGGCATGCCGTTTACACTGTCAATCAGCTGTGACGGTCTCTCATTGAATTCAAATTCCCGAAACAGTTCTTCCATCTTCACACTCCTCTTTCAGACACTGCAGGTTATGCCAATCTCTCCGTAATGGTATCAATCACGTGTCCGGTATTCATACCAGGCAGCGGTTCACTTCCCTTGTTTCTCCCGTTCTTCCCGTTTCTTTCTTCGTTGTTCACGGTTCTGTTTTTCAGACGCAAACACTTCCACAGCCGCATCAGTCAGTTCTGCCGGCCACTTATGTCAGGAAGAACAGACATTCGCCAACGGACAGATCGTTTCATAATCCTCATCGAACACGACATCATACGGGGGACCGCAGCGGTCATTCACACTCATATACAGATGCCTGCCGGAATGAATCAGCAGGTATTTTTCTTCTTCATTGAGTCCGCCCTCTTCCAGTTTATCGAAGATATCCCGGTTTATCTCATACAGATGATAGGCACCGGGTGCTGAGGTTTCTGCGGTGAACGTATCTGTCTCTTCCTCTTTCCAGGCTGTCCAGCCGCTGCCTTTTATTGTTTTCACGATTGCTTTAGCCTCCCGCAGCACATAAATCTCTTTTCCCCTGTAAAGTGATACTTCCGGTTTAAATATTCATCCAGATTCCGGTGTCATGAATTGAGGCATTCCTGACATGCATGTAGAAGCGCTTTGCTTCCTCATTCTCCGCCATTAACGCAATCAGCACATTGGCCCCCTGCTTCCGGCATTCTGCCCTGACTGCTTCCAGCAATGCCTGTGCAACTTTATGATGCCGTTTGTTTTTCAGCACGCATATCCAGTCAAGATAAGCGCTGCAGCATGCGGCATCGCTCCGGCTGCTGATCAAAGATGCATCGATTCTCCCAATCACTTTATTGTCCCTCAGGGCAATAAACGAGACTGCCGTATTGAAACGCGGGTCTTCAAAACTCTTTTCCAACTGTTTTTCATAAGTCTCGTCAGGCATCCAGTAATAAGTATCGGGCTCCTGTCTTCTGAGTTCCTTTTCAAAGTCCATAACACTTCGGATGTCTTCTTTTTCAAATCGTTTAATCTCAAACATATCGTTTCGTTTAACTCCGCAGTCAATGAAGCCGCTGATTGCTGTATCTCTTTCTGCAGATACACAATCTGCAGCAGACTCTGTCAATCCATTTCACAGCGTGTTCATCATGAATCGTAGAAATGCTGACCGCTGTCTGTCACAAGACGCTCTGCGGACGGATATTCAAAGATACTGCTGTTCTCCGCGTTTTTCTCAAGATAATCAGCAAATTCCCTTGCATACCACTTTGCCATTTCAAGGTTATGCATGAGGTAATGCCCGCAGTTTTCCGGAGAAGTGCCCGGCACCGACTGTGCATCTTCCACAGATCGGAACGCCTTCAGCATCAGTCCGTAAAGATCTTTCGGTGCACGATTTCCTTTGAGGATAAGATAGAACCCTGTAAGACATCCCATCGGTCCCCAGTAGATGACCTCATCTTTCCATTCCGGATCGTTGCGGAGAAATGTCGCAATCAGATGTTCAAGCGAATGCATTGCCCTGATATCGATGATCGGCTCCCGGTTAGGCCGTTTCAGTCTCACGTCATAGGTTGTGACCGAATAATCACCCAAATGATCGACTCTGCTCAGGAAGATTCCCGGCACGATGCGTGTATGATCTACTGAAAAGCTCTGAATCAATTCCATCTTTGTTAATCTCCTTTTCACTGTATTGCTGTGATAAACCGTGCTGCTTTGTTTCCGCTGCCATCCTGACAGCACAAACATCTGGTTTATCAGTTCACATTTATTATAGCGGAAGCAGGGTTGAACCATATGCCTTCACCTGATTCCCGCAGCATAGACATAGCTGACAAATTACAAGAAAATATCGAGCTGTTTCATTGCCATGGTGGCATAGGCCCCCATCGGCAGGAAGAAGGAAATCGTCAGTGCGGATTTACCGGGGTGGTACTCATCTTCCTCACAGTTCAGAAAATTGATATTCGTTGAGACGAGAAGTTTGCGCGGTACTGCCTGTTCCAGTGTTTTGATCCGGAAGGGTCCGATCTTCTCTTCCGGAAAGTCTTCTTTCATAAGCGCTGCCATCGTCCGCTTTTCTTTCGGCATACGGAAGAAGATTCCTTCATCTTCTACTGTACATACCGGGCCTCCTTCTTCCAGAAGGTCTCCGAGCTGCCTGTTGAAATCGAAAGAATAAAGTGCGGAATCATAAAATCCGCGGATCCGCTTATCGATCTGATTGAAGAAGTTCTCATAATCTCCGTCACAGGGAAAGGATGCTTCTTTGGTTCCGGATTCTAGAAGATACTCATATGCCTTTTTATAATCTTTGTTGTAAAGTGCTTCGCCGATCAGATGTGTCTTCTTTTTATATCCGGGCATACCAAAACGCTGCTTGTCATAATAATTCGGATAAACAAGCGAATAGATCTGTTTCTTCATCCAGCCCTCTGCCCGTTCGCTGTCCATTCCGCGCAGCCGCAGCCGGAATACATTTCCTTCCAGCCGTGCCGGTTTCATCGGCTCATTGATATAGCCGAGAAAGGAGAGGTGGATGAACTTCTGTTCCCCTGTATACTCCCGGTTGAATGATTCAATGCGGTCAAGTTTTTCACGGAATTCCCCGGGAACACTGATCTTCTGGGATGTGATGCCGTCACTGTCTTTCAGACCTGCAGTTTCCGCATGTGAAATGCCAAACCACGATTCAATTTCCCGCACAGCGTCAAATGTGGACCAGCCTTTTTTATCAAGACACAGCAGAATATACAGCTGTCCCGAATCCTGAGGCGTATGGTCTGTGACCAGTACTTCCTGAACAATAAAGTCTTCCGGTATGTATTTGATGATCATAATCAGTTCCTCTCCTACTATCGTCTGCGCTTTGAAACCTTCGTATTGTTACTCACTTACTATAATATCCCGGTCCGGTTCACAAGCATCATTGTGATTTCTGACATTACCTTTTTCATCATTTCCTATTATTTCTATCTCCGCTGCTTTTTTGATCTGCAGGTTGATCCGTCCGGATCAATTGCATCCCCTGGCCTGACAATTGTAGTCTCACCCGCAATCTGAAGTGCAGGGATATTTCACAGATAAAAAAACTCCGGATTATTACAAATCCCGGAGCAGCAAATATTCAACACAAAGACGATGCAGCTTTATTCTCCGTGTATGATTTGCCGTATGGCGTCCGCGTACCGGTCCGCATGATTGATGGAAAACTCTCCATGCCTCAGATCTTTCAAACGATGGAGACTGCAGGAAGGGCGCATCTTGCAAATATCTTCCGCGGAGTTCAGAATCTCCCTTGTCTCCTTTTCCCCGACATACACATGTACATCCGCAGATGTTTCTCTGAAATCATCTTTCAGTGCATAAGACGTACTTGCTTTCATAAAGGCAATCATGTCCTGCTTTTTTATCAGGCAGGTATCCCGGTAATAATCTTCAAAAAGTTCCGGTTTCATGTGCAGGGACTGAAATTGCAGTCTCGCAAAGCTTCTGTTGCTGATCAAGCCATAGCTGCTGCCGAAAGCCGGTGCGATCAGCGCATTGGTCAGCTTTGACGGAATGACAGCCGCACTCTCAACTAATGCATGGGAGCAGATATCTCCCCGCCGGGACAACAGTTCAAGCAGGATCTGACCACCCAGCGAAAGTCCTCCCATCAGCAAAATCGCTCCGCCAAAATGTGCGTCGATGAAAGAAATGATTTCCGATGCATTTTCTTCAATCGTTGTAAACGGCCGGTCGCTTCCTGCATGGC
>JAFYGX010000020.1 GCA_017543025.1 Solobacterium sp. | reverse complement strand
CTGCTCGCTGCAGTCTTTGCAATTCTGGTGTATTCCAAGCTGGATAAGGTCTCCTATGTTTCCGATCCCGAATGGTATCAGGCGGAAGAGCTTTCACCGGACAGGCATACGATTAATATTCTTGTCCTGGGCACGGATAAGAAGATAGAAGGCACAAAGGATCTCGGCCGCTGTGACAGCACAACGCTCTGCTCCTTTGATCTGCTGACGGGCAAAGTTAAAGTGATTTCCTTTGAACGCGGGATCCCTATCTACGTCAAAGAGAATTACGATTATGAACTCCTTACCAATGTATACAGTTACCTTGGTGCTGCGGGCATGGTGAGGTCGATCCGTGAGACTTTTGATCTCCCTGTCGACGGCTATGTTCACATAGACTTTGACACCTTCCCCCTCATTGTGGACGCCATCGGCGGCATAGACATTGAACTGACGCAGAAAGAGGCGGATGCGATGAACGGCGTAGCACCGATCGCCTCCAATGTGTGGCTTGAGGGGGAAGTGCATGAAGGCCTCAATCATCTCGACGGACAGGATGCTCTGTCGTATTGCCGCCTGCGTTCTCTGGACGACAACTACGGCCGCCAGCAGCGCCAGCGCAATGCCATCGAGGCTATGCTCCGTCAGCTCAGAAAGCTTTCCCTTCGCGAACTCAATGCTGCAGCGGATGAACTTCTGCCGCTTTTCAACACCAATCTGCCTGAAAAAACGGTGAAGAGGCTTCTGTTAAATTCATGGCGGTTTTTCGGCGCGAAAATTCAGCAGCTTCAGGTGCCCGAGAAGGAGTATTCTTCGTCGCATACGATGGATATTTTTTCCTATGATGTGGAAAAACAGAGGATCAGCGAATTTATAAACGGCTAACAAACCTGTTCCTCTGTGACAGTATTGTGCGGCTTCTCATGCTATACTGTATGTGTAAACAGACAGTGAATCCAATATCAATGAATGAACAAAGGAGATATCAACATGGAAAGCGAAGAAAAAAACGCAGTTTGCGGTGAAGAACTCGGCGTTGCCAACCTGAGCAGTGAAGAACTTGAAAAGGTTGCCGGCGGCGTTGATGCGGACGGCTGGGCAACTGTCTGGGGCCTCCAGTCCGGCTATCTGGCTTTGCGTACCAGCCCCGGCTATGATTTCAATAACGAAATCAGAGGCAGCGAGAGCTATAACGGCTACCGCCTGCAGATCACCGGCGGCTATACCACCGGTTTTGACGGCAGAACTTACGTCTGGGTTTACAATCCCAGAACAGGCAAATCCGGCTGGACAAACGCAGCTTTCCTCTACTAATCAGGAAAACAACATGGGAAAAGGCAGGATATCGGTTAGATATCCTGCCTTTTCCTGTTTCGAAATAAGGAAAATAATAGCTTTTTATAGAGTATCCTACCCTCCGTTCATTGACGTAACCTGAATTTTATGATAAAATTCAAATTTGATTATATCTTAAAGGAGTTGATAGTCCTAATATGGATGACGGCAGTCGATTGCCTTGGTTTATAGCGATCGGGCTGGTGCTTTGCGCCGCATATCTTGCTCTGACAGAGACGGCGTTTGCTTCCGCTTCCAAACCGAAGCTGAAAGCGATGGCGGAATCCGGCAATCAGAAAGCGCAGCTTGCACTGGATATTCTTGACCAGTTTGATAAGGCAATCACGACGATTTTAATAGGAACCAATATTGTGCATCTCTCCGCAGCCGCTGTGGTTACTGTGACGGTGACGAAAAGATGGGGGCTCAACGCGGTGACACTAAGCACGATTCTTACAACGGTAGCAGTCTTTTTCGCAGGGGAAATGCTGCCTAAGAGCATTGCGAAAAAGAACCCCGAACAGACGGCGGCAAACTGTGCCGGCGTGCTGCATGTGCTGATGGCAGTGTTTTCACCGCTGTCCGGCTTGCTTACCGCCATCGGAGAGCATGTTTCGGAGGCCGTGAAAGGAGAGCCGGAGCTCTCTGTCACGGAAGATGAGCTCTATGATATCATTGAAGATATGACGGAGGAAGGCACTCTGGATGAGGAACAGGGCGATCTGATTTCCTCTGCGCTTCAGTTTGGAGATCTCACGGTTGAGAGTGTGCTGACCCCGAGAGTAGATATCCTGGCGGTAGATGTGAAAAGCGAGCCGGCGGAAATCCTTGAAGCGGTAAAAGCATGCAATCACAGCCGCCTGCCTGTGTATGAAGGAACGATCGACCATATTGTCGGTATCCTGCAGATTCGCAGGTTTATAAAATCCTGGCTTCGTCAGGGAGATGCCGTTGATGTCAGCACACTTCTGGATGAACCGTTCTTTATTCACCAGAGCACCAATGTGGATGAAGTGCTGCCGCTGATGACGAAGAACAGACAGAGCATCGCTGTTGTTACAGACAACTATGGTGGTACCCTTGGCCTGATCACGATTGAAGACATTCTGGAAGAACTTGTCGGAGAAATATGGGATGAGGACGATGTTGTCGAAGAGAGCATGACGGCGCTTGGAAATGATGAATACTCCGTCTCTGCCGATGAACATGTGAGCGACACTTTCGAGGAGATCGGCTTTGAAGATCCGGAGGATGATGAAGAACTGGTGGATACGGTTCTCGGCGCATGGGCTTATGAGAACTTCGGTTCCATCCCGCAGGAAGGGGATAGCTTCCTCTATCATAATCTGAAGGTCACGGCGGAGAAAATGGATCATAACCGCATCGTGCGCCTGAAGCTCACGATCCTTCCGAAAGAAGAGGAAGGGGGTGCTGAAGAATGACCGTTTTGATGATTGCGCTGGGAATACTGCTCTGCCTGATTGCGTCGGCGTTCTTCTCGGCATCCGAGATGGCCTACTCCTCCTGCAACACCCTGCGGCTTGAGAATCTGGAGGAGGAAGGCTCTCAGCGTGCGAAAGCCGCAAGATACATCACGGAACATTTTGACAATGCGCTCAGCACGATCCTGAT
>JAFYGX010000166.1 GCA_017543025.1 Solobacterium sp. | reverse complement strand
CCACTGCCGTTTTTTCGTATAATCCAGTGCGGATCCAGTGCGGATGATGTATGCTGAAAACAGGAGGATGATGGTTTTAAAATTCTGGTCCAGTACGAAATCAGCGGCATGAACGATCCAACTGCATATGCTTACGAAATGACTTACTGGGTCGGCTATGATGAAACCATTGAAAGCATTGAAACCCGTACCTGGAAACATTCACTGGCAGATGGCGCAAACTGCCAGACATACTATCAGGGAGCGCTCTGCGCAAAAAACACAACCATGCGCGCACTTGGAATCAAGCCGTATGAGACGCTGCAGATGACGGTTAAAGCATGGGGCGGAGGCTGGTAATAATTACCGGACAGCCTGTGTACGGTACAGGTCTTCTGTTTCTTCCCGGCAATCCGGTCGAAACGCGGATCGAAAGATCAGTTCTCTGATGGTTCGCACGACTTATCATGAATTCCAGCTGCTGTCGTTCAGCTGACAGGAACACCGGCAAAGGATCAGTGCTGAGCTGATCCTTTTTTCATTTCCGGATTGAATTGATCAATGCTTTTATAAAGTGAGAGTATCAATATTATGAAAGATCTGTTTACTGTCTCACTTCTGTACAGCCGTAAATCCATTCATATCCGATACGCTGACCCGGCTCCTTCTCCGCACTGTTCCGTGCAGCAATACTGCGAAAAAAAACAGTTCCGGCATCACAGATTCCGCACAGAAAGGAAAAAGCTGACCGGTCAGCAGATGCGGCAGTGAAGGACAATATCATTTCGCGATTCCAGGATGTCTTCTTCATAAAATCTCTGCCAGGGACCGGAATGATGGATCACATAAGGGACTCCGTCAGGATTCCTGCGGTCTGACACGATGCCGATATGGTCCTGAAAGATTACAATATCGCCTCCCTGCCAGACAGACAGATCGGAGAGATCTGCGGGCAGAAGAAGAGCATTGCGCGAAAAATAAACCTTAAGGTTCCGTACTCTGCGGAAATCAATATTCCTGTCCGGGACTTCATCTGCGTAATCCTGCGGATGGGCATGAATATCTTCATCAACCAGTTCCCGCAGGTCATAACCCGCTTCTCTCAGCGCAGATGCAACTACATCTGTACATACCCCGCAGCCATCATCCGGATATCCGCCTTCATAATAAGCGCTTCTGTACTTCGGACAGGAAGCTGTATATCTCAGGGCTCCCTGCAGGATATCAGCCGAATCCGCAATGCCATCCTGATCTGCATCACAGGCACAGATATACTGCGGAAACTTTTCCGGACAGAAATCTCCCGGCCGCAGCGGCGAGGTGTGCTGAAAGGTCATTGCATGCAGGAGCAGAAAAGAAAGAGTGAGCAGCGCAGGCAGAAAAACGAATTGTTTCCAGCGGGAATTACCCGAGCTGCCCGAGACTTTCATTCCATCGGTTTTCGGCAGGCTTTTTTTCATAATCAGATGTCTCCTTGCGAACAGCCGGGCTAATTGCAGAGGAAAGAACAGGATGTCATCTTCAGAACCTGGCAGGGTAAACATATGGCAGAGACAGGAAACGGAAGATCCGCCCTGCCACTGCAGTCCTGGCAGGCTGAGGAAGAGCGTGATACGCAGCGAGCTGAGGAAATCGGCGAACAGCCTGCCGGCAATGGCACCTTCTGCTTTATGTTTACAGAAACAGCCGGATGCGTTTTCCGGCTGTAATACAGAGATTGTTTTCTGCTGCCAGTTCTCGCTTCAGAAGCCCAGGGCCATGCCGAAACAGGCAGCTGTGATGATCAGAACAATCGGATGAGGCGATTTTTCCGGAAGCCGGTATCCCGCATACAGGATCGCAAACAGAATAATGGATTTCCAGCGGAACAGCGATTCGATTCCGCCTCCGGCAGAATAAGCATCTGTATCAAACAGTGATACCAGAAAGATACTGAGAACGGCGGAAAGGATAAATCCGGTTACCGCCGGCCGGAGTCCGGAAAAAATGCCCTGCACTGCATCCAGTTTCTTGAACCGTTCCAGCACGCTGGCAATGATGCAGATTACGATCACACTCGGAGCGACCAGCGACAGTGTTGCGGCAATCGCTCCCGGTATGCCGTACATCGTATATCCGACATAAGTGGCCATATTCACGCCGATCGGCCCGGGCGTACTTTCACTGACCGCCAGCATCGTAGTCAGCTGATCCAGTGTAAACCACCCGTATTTCAGAGACATTTCCTTCAGAAACGGAATCGTCGCATAACCGCCGCCTACCGCAAACAGACCGGTCTTGAAAAATTCCAGACAGAGCAGAAAAAAGTCGTTCATTTCTCTTCTCCCTTCCGCTTTTTCATCAGATACATTGCGTAGCCTGCAGCCCCGGCAAGAATCACAAGCACAAAGGTCGGAATGGATGTGAAATAGCTCAGCAGAAACGCTCCTGCACACAGGATGAAGGTCGGCAAATCCGTTACGTTTTTCGCAAACAGCTTGCGCAGCACCTCAGACAGCAGCACGCAGACCGCGATCTGGATCCCCTTCAGGGCAGACTGTACCAGCGGCAGATCCGAAAAATTACTGATGAGTCCGGCAATCACGGTAATGATGATCAGGGAAGGACTGATCACTCCCAGCGTTGCGGCGATTCCGCCCGGGACGCCTTTCACTTTATAACCTACAAAGGTCGCTGTATTGACTGCGATGACGCCGGGAGTCACCTGCCCCAGCGCATAATAATCCATTATTTCCTCTTCCGTCGCCCAGTGATATCTCTCAATCGCTTCTTTCTGTATCATCGGCAGCATCGCATAGCCTCCCCCGAAGGTAAACAGGCCCATGCAAAACCAGCCGCAGTACAGATCCCATAATCCGTTCATACGCTCTTCCCCCGTCTTCTGCGAACTATCATACATCATTCTTTCCTTCCGGCTGATCCGGAAACGGCTTCTTTTTCTGTTTCCCATGCCGCTGATACGATCTTTCCGGCTCTTACATCCGCAGGTTTTCTGCACATTGCGTTCCGTGCGGCCTGAGATCCGGATAAACGTACAGGTTAATGACAGAGACCCGCATTCCGGTTAATTTATGGATGTACGGCACCCGCAGCAATCCGAAAGATCAGAACATCTCTGGAATGACTGCCCGTCATTCGCTGCTGGTACTGCAGCTTTCACCAACCGGCTGTCCCTTCCGGTGCCGTGTATACGGGGACAGCCTTCCAAACTGAGAAAAGGGGGTAATACATATGACACTCTCCACAATAAAACGGTTTCAGTCCTTTGGATTCACCGAAAACGGTGCTCCCGCACTGAACACCACCGGCAGTGCGCTGCTGGATTTCTTCTCCTCCGGGGGTGCGATGCGCACCAGTTCGGATCAGCATATTGCCGCCATGTTTCAGCGCGCATTCATCGAAGACCATTCACTTGGTCTGAAACTTGCATTCTATACCCGCGATGTCCGCGGCGGGTTAGGTGAGCGCCGTACCGGACGCATCGCCTTGCATGTGCTTGCGTCTTCCTTCCCCGAAGCACTTCGGGCCTGTGTTTCAAAGATACCCGAATACGGCAGATGGGACGACCTGTTGGTGCTGCTGGATACCCCGCTGGAAGCGGATGCAATCCGCATCATGAACGAACAGCTTTCCCGGGACTGCAGCGACCTGGTTCACGGGAACCCTGTTTCCCTGCTTGCCAAATGGCTTCCGGGAGTCAACGCTTCCAGCAGAGAACGCCGCAATACCGGCAGAAAACTGGCTGCCGCGTTCGGCATGGATGAGCGGACATACCGCCATGTTCTTTCTCAGCTGCGCAGTTACCTGAACGTAACAGAAGTCCGGCTCAGCAGTAAAACCCCCGACTTCATCCGGTACAGTGAAGTTCCATCCTGTGCGATGAAGCGGTACCGCCGCGCATTTCTGCGGAATGACCCCGAACGGTTTGCGTTCTTCCTGAAGGATACGGAAACCGGAGCACAGAAAATCAACAGTTCTGCGCTGTTCCCTTACGAACTTGCGGCTCCGTATCTGAACGGAAGCGGGATTGACCCTGTGATTGAAGCACAGTGGAAAGCCCTTCCCCCGCTGTTTGATACCAGCCGGAAATTTCTTGTCATGGCAGATGTTTCCGGCTCGATGCACGGCCAGCCGATGGCTGCGTCTGTCGGCCTTGCGCTTTACTTTGCCGAACGGTGCACCGGTCCCTTCCGCAACCGGTTCATGACGTTCTCCGAACGCCCGGAGCTTGTTGAAGTGAAAGGAGATTCCCTTTACGAGCGTGTTCTGTATGCCCGGAATGCCGACTGGAATATGAACACGGACCTGAACGCCGCACTGATGCTTGTGCTGGAAAGTGCAGTCTGTTCGCATGCGCCGCAGAGCGACCTTCCGGAAAGCATCCTTGTCATCACCGACATGGAAATTGACTGCTGCACGAACCGGAGGTCGTTCAACTTCGCGGAAGATATGCAGCGTATCTACCGGGATGCCGGCTACACGATGCCGGAGATTGTTTTCTGGAATGTCTCCGCAAGGAACCGGACCTTCCTTGCGGAACAGAGCACCAGCCATGTCCGGCTGGTCTCCGGCTTCAGCGTCAGAGTGCTTGAAGCGCTGATGAAGGGCAAGGCCTTCACGCCATGGGATTACATGGTGGAAACGCTGAATTCCCCGCGCTACGAAGCAATCCGGCTGCCGGACTGAACCCTGTCAGAACTGCTTCTTCCGCCTCTCCTTAAGAAAAAAGATCTCGACGCAGATCTTTTTTCTGTTGCTCGTTCCGTTTATCTGATTTCCTTCTTCCGCATGCGCTTGTTTTCGTACATCAGCTTGTCTGCACGCCGCACCGTATCGCTGACTGAGCCGTCGCTTTCCGGATCATACACCGCAATTCCCGCTGCCACATGTACTTCCTCCCATTTCCGGCCGGCTGTCTCTGAAAGGATGGTCTGCCGCTCTTCAAATTCCCGGATCAGTTCCTCCCGCTCCTGCAGATCCTGATTCTGCAGAATCACCGCAAATTCATCACCGCCGATCCGGAAGACCGGGCTGTGCTGAAATACCGTGCAGATCAGATGGCTGGCGCCCTTCAGATAAAGGTCACCCTTTTCATGTCCGTACTGATCGTTGATCTCCTTCAGTCCGTCACAGTCAAATACACCTGCCGCAAATTCCTTCGGGCTGCCTTCCTCCAGATGTCTCTGCAGATCTTCGATTGCCTCATCAAAAGCTGCTTTGTTGCGGACAGAAGTAAGCGGATCCACAAATACCTTCCGGTTCAGCGTTCTTACCAGATTTTTCTCCTCCAGCATCTTCCGTTCTGCCTGCACATTTCTTAACAGCAGGACAACGATCACAAACATGATCACCGAGATCACGGTCATGATCGGAAGCATGTATTCCCGGATGACATCCGCCGCGCTTGTTCTTACATCTTCTGTGGAGTAATACGTCAGGGCTGCGCTTGTGATTGACGGCGGAACTGCATTGCATATGCGGGAAAGCACAGAATACAGGATGGGATTGCCCTTCTCAACAGCAAAGTAATAATCCACATCAACTCCTGTGTGAACCGTGGACAGATGAAGCTTTTCACACAGCTTCGAAATATTGCTGAAACGATAGCTGCTGATCACTACACAGTCTGCCCTGCCAGCCGCGACCCCTTCCAGACCAGACGGCGTATCCGGAAAATAGACGATCTTCCAGTCGGGGAAATGTTCGATCAGAAACCATTCGTAATTGGTATTTCCTTCATTGACCGCAACCCGGACCTCTTTCTGAATCAGAAATTCCTTCTGTTCCGACGCCCGGACCACCGCATTCATTTCCGTACGCATCAGGGCCGGCGTCATGACGATACTCATCTGTTCACTCTCATAGCTGCTGAGATTCGCCGGAAACATGCAGTCGACTTCCCCGCGCTTCAGCGCATCCATCGCCTCGGATGCACTCGGGTAAGCGATTGCTTCAAACCTGAGCGTTCCGTTTTCAAGACAGGTCTCAGCAGAGGCAAGATACTCTTTCAGTGCTCCGGTCAGCTTCCCCTGCCCGTCTGCCGCACAGAAGGCAAGATAATTATCCTGATACCCTACCCGGATCGGCCCGTGTTCCGCAAGCCATTCCTGTTCCTCTGTGGAAAGATAGCGTTCAGAAACCGAATTGGTGAGATAAAGCTCATGAAGCTGCTGGTTATAATACCGGTTTTCATCCTGGATGCGGCTCAGCGCGGCATCCAGCTGAACCAGCAGATCCGGACGTTCCCTGTTTACTGCAAAGAAGAAATCCGATGAACCGATCTTCGCAACCGGCGTCAGACGTTTGGGGTCTGAGAAGATATCCATGGTGATATAGGCATCAATCGTACCTTCTTTCAGAAGCTGAAACGATTCCTCATCCGTTCCGCTGAGCTCGGCAAGTTCTGTCTTTACTTCATGCATTTCTTCCCATTGCAGAAAGAAATCCGTCTGTATACTGCCCTTTGCCACGCCGACCGTTATCCCGTTCAGCGTCGAGAAGTCCGAAGGATCGATTTCCTGATTCTCCTTTGATATGAACAGATAATAGGATTCCGTACCCATCGGAAGCGAAGTATAAAGCATATCTTTCCGGCGTTCTTCCTTATAGGAAACATCGCTCATCAGATCGATTTTTCCTGCTTTGAGCATCTCCATCAGTTCCGTCCAGCTACCCTCAACATATTCATAGTTCCAGCCGGTATATGCGGAGATTTTCTGTTCGTACTCGTAGGCATAACCGGAGCGTCTTCCGAACTGATCGATCCTGTTATAAGGCGATTCAAACCAGCCCACCCGTACCGTCTCCGCCGCGGTTTCTGCCCGGACAGCTGCGAAAGGAAACAGAAAAAGAAGCAGGATTCCTGCTGCGAGCAACACCGGAACAACTCTCTTTTTTCTGTCCGCCGGATTACGCATACATGCCCTCATTCCCCATGATTCTGAGTTGAACAGCAATTCACAGATCAAAACAGATTCTTCTTCTCTACTCTATCATTCCTTCCGCACTTTCTTCATCCTTTTTTCTGCCGGATTCCGGTTTTACGCTTCGCTTTTTTGGAAGGCCTTCCCTGCACCTGAAATCATCACATCCGGTTCATATGATCAGACAAAAAAAGAAACACATCCGGTCCTGCAGTTCAGGAAGTACCGGATGCGTTCCTCATTCATCGTTCTGGTCAGAGGTTCCGTTCATGACGAGTCTGATCACCCACGGATACAGCGCCATGTAATACAGAATTGTAATCATGCGTCTTGCAAAGTGTCCCCAGTGGCTGCCGAGTGCCGCATTCAGCGGAGCACCGATGTTGTTGTTGAGGAGAACAAAGATCACCATGCCGATCGCGGCTACGATCAGTCCCTTCAGATTGATTCCGGTCGGTTCAAACCTGACCCACTTCCGTTCAATGAAGCGGCCGATGCAGAAGGCAATCAGAAACGCAATATCTCCGTACCCGTCATTCATCATCTTCTGCGGATCAACCAGAAGTTTGCCGTCCACATAATCCATCGGATACGGCTTGACGGTAATATAGAAGATCGATGCAAAGCCGAACACGACGCCCGCAAGCAGAAACAGATCTTCTTTTTCCGGATTCCGGTCCAGATACTTCATGATCCGATCCATAACAAACAGACAGAGGATGGATTCCAGAATGGCAACCGTTACGTCCTGCGGCGTATGCACACCAAGGTAGTTTCGCGAAAAGGCAATCAGAAGCACGCCCAGCACACAGATAACTCCGATCCACCAGCGTTTTCTGCCGGCCAGCTTCGCATGCCCCAGCAGCTGCGGCGCCGCAGTTGCGGTATGCCCGCTCGGAAAGGAGTAACCCGTTGCGCTTTTGATTGCATTCCCGGCCGGAACAATGCGGCTGTCCCGGATCCATGGCCGATAAACACAGGCGGTCAGCTTTACCAGCTGATTGATCGCAAGCGTCAGACACATGGAGCTGATGACATATACTCCCTGCTTCTTGTCGATGACCCAGTAAAGAAACAGCGTGAACAGAATCAGATATCTTGTCGCAAAGGTTGAGACAAACTCCATGAACGGTGTCCATGCATCATTGATTTTCATGCGGAATTCCTGCAGAAACAGAAGATAACGGATATCAAATCCCGCAGCGTTTTCCGGCTCGGTTTCATCCGGTTCTGTTTCAGCGCGCACGGAAGGTTCTCCCGTGTGTTCTGCCCGTTCACTCAGCTGTGCTTCCACCTGTTCAGAAACGGTCAGGACCGGCTGCGTGAGCCTGTCCGGCTGTTTGATCTGCGAAGAAACCGGTGAAGCAAACAGAAGTGTCGCGGACAGCAGTACTGTATAAATCGTTACACTCATAAATACCTCCGTAAACAGTAACAGCGAACCGACTCCCTGCAGAATCTCAGACGAATCGATCCACAGGCCGTATCCCTTTTCAGGCAGCCCTGTGAATTATACATTTTTTAACGAGGAATGATAAGGCGGAAACTGCAGTCCGCAGGATGGATCGTTCACGCTTTCATGTCAGATATATTCCTGTCTGCCGGTTTCCTTATGCGCTCAGTAATCTTCCACATCAAATTTCCGGTCTCTGAAATAGAAGTCCCTGTCCGCATCCGTTATTTCCCGGATCACCCGGCATGGATTCCCCGCGGCGATCACATTTGCCGGAATATCTCGCGTGACCACGCTGCCGCCGCCGATCACCGTATTACTGCCGATTGTCACGCCCGGCATAATGCACGCATTTCCGCCGATCCAGACATTGTCACCGATTGTAATATCAATACCGTATTCATAACCGGAATTCCGGGAATCCGGGTGAATCGGATGGCCGGCTGTATAAATTGATACATTCGGCGCAATCTGTGCATGATCTCCGATCCGCACCTTTCCGACATCGAGAATCGTGAGATTATAATTCGCAAAAAAATGATCTCCCACTTCGATGTTATACCCGTAATCACAGTGAAACGGCGCTTCAATATTCACATCTTCCCCTGCTTTTCCGAGTATCTGCCGGATCAGCCGCTGCTGTTCTTCCACCGCATCCGGCGGAAGCTGATTGAACTGATAAACACGCTTCTTATTTTCCAGCCGTTCCTGATCCAGTCCATCCATCCATGCTTTGTACGGCAGTCCTGCCAGCATTCTTTCCTTCTGATTCATAATCCTCTTTCCTTCTGTTTATGACCTTCGTTCTTCTTCCGCATCCGCCATGACAGCCACTTCCTGTTCATAGATCCGGCGGAAAAACCATACGGAGAGCATCAGGGATGCGAGCTCTGCGATCAGAAAACACCACCAGACGTTATTGACATTTCCGGTCTGCGCCAGAAGCCATGCGACCGGAATCAGGATGACCAGCTGTCTGCCGACCGATACGATCAGCGAATAAATGCTCTGAGAAAATGCCTGAAAAATTGACCCCAGCACAATGCATACAGCAGCGATTGGGAAATGAAGCGAGATGATGTGCAGCGCAGGCACACCGATCTTCAGCATTTCCGGACTAGCGCTGAAGAAGCCGAGCAGCTGGGCGGGAAACAGATTCATGATCAGTGTTCCCGTTAACATGATCGCCACTGCAACAATGACGGAAAAGCTGAGGGCTTCATCAATCCGCTTCTTCTGCTGCGCCCCGTGGTTATAGGCAAGCACCGGAATCAGACCGTTGTTCAGTCCGAATACCGGCATGAAGAAGAAGCTCTGCAGTTTGAAATAGACGCCGAATACCGCAGCGGCAGTTGTGGAGAAGCCGATCAGGATCAGATTCATCAGATACGTCATCAGTGAACCGATCGAAATCATCAGAATCGAAGGCACACCTACCGCATAGATCCGCTGCACAATCTCCAGCTGCGGATGAAGGATCTTTTCCGGTGAGAGATGAATTTCCTTATTGAACCGAAGGTTCAGCACAAGCCCGATACAGGCGGCACAGATCTGGCCGATTACGGTGGCATAGGCTGCTCCGGCAACCCCGAACTTCGGGAGGCCGAACATGCCGAAGATCATGATCGGATCAAGAATGATATTGATAAGCGCTCCGGCAGCCTGAGAGATCATGGAGTAAACCGTCAGTCCTGTAGACTGCAGCAGCCGCTCAAATGTCAGCTGGAAGAAAATACCGCCGGAAATGCAGGTCACGATCCGAAGATACCGCCCGGCATCCTGAATGATCATCGCATCCGCTGTCTGTGTGCGGATAAAGCCCTCTGCCGCAAACAGCCCGATCAGCACAAACAGAATCGTATTGAACACTGTCAGAAGCAGACCGGTATTTGCGGCTTCATCTGCACGGTCAAATTTCTTCTGGCCAAGCGAACGGGATAACAATGCATTGATGCCGACGCCGGTGCCGGAGCCAAGCGCAATCATCAGATTCTGCAGCGGAAATGCCAGTGTAACTGCGGTCAGCGCGCTTTCGGAAAGCCGCGCTACATAAACGCTGTCCACCACGTTATACAGCGCCTGTACAAGCATGGAGATCATCATCGGAAGCGACATCCGGATAATCAGCTGTCTGACAGGCATAATGCCCATCCTGTTTTCTTTTCGTTCTGTCGTCATGGGAAAAGTTATAACACGAAGTATGGACAACGGACAGTACTATCTGTCATTTCCGTTTCACTTTATTCTGAAGAAACAGCGGTTTGTCCTTCTGTTTTCTGACCCAGAAGGAGAAAAAGAACTTCAGCCGCCTCGAAATCCCCTTTCATCCCCTTTCAATTATGGCTCAGGGGGAAATCACAGATTGAATGATGCTAAAATGATTCCGCAGCAGTTACGACTGTGCTGCAGGTGAAGATGGTACATTCCCCCTGCCGACACAGACAGAAAGGAACTGATATGAAACCGGCAATCGTTATTCAGACAGATTTTTCTTCCGCATGGTGCGCTGCTGCCGAAATGAAAGGCGTGATCCGGATCACAGATCCGGAACTTGACGTGATCGATGCGACCCATGAAATACGTCCTTTCGATGTATGGGAGGCCTCCCTTTCACTGAATGCCCTTGAGCCATACTGGCCATCCGGCACAGTCTTCATTTCGGTTGTTGATCCGGACGTCGGTACTGATCGCACCGCCTGCGCCGCCCGTCTGAACGACGGAAGCTTTGTTTTTACGCCGGATAACGGCACCCTGACGCATCTTCTGCATTCCACCGGCATTGAAGAAGTACGGAAGATTGATGAGACGCTTCATCTGTTTCACGGCAGAAATCCGGCTTCCGTATTTCATGGCCGTGACCTGTTCAGCTGCTGTGCCGCAAAGCTCGCCTCCTCAAAGATCTGCTTTGCGGATATCGGGCCATCCTATCCGGTCGAACAGATCATACAATGCGGCGAATACTTTCTTCGTCCTTCCCTTTCTCCGGGAAAGGCGGAAGGATTTATCCAGAGCGGAAACCGGCATTTCGGCGGAATCTGTCTGAATCTTACGGAAGCCGATCTCACTGCCTGCGGATTTCAGTTTCATGAGCTGCTGCGGACAGAACTGTTTCACTCCGGCACAAAATGCTACGATCGCTTTGTCCCCTTATGCCGGACATTCGGGGAAACTGAGATCGGAAGTCCGCTGCTTTACCCGGATTCCTCCGGCTTTATTTCGCTTGATCTCAACCGGGATCATTTCATGAAACGGTATGGGATCGGTTACGGAAAAGAGTGGACCGCAAGGATCAGCAGAATCGTCTGAACAGCACCTCATAACAATGGAATACAGAGAATCAACTCAGAAAGGGACAATATCATATATGGCAAGCCATAACAATGCGGCAGCAGCTATTGTCATCGCTGTCATTGCCGCCTCCCTGTCCGCACCGGCAGGGTTCATACTCGGAAAAAATCAGACGCAGAGAGCCTGGGAAGCACAGCGTGCAGCGGAGATAGAACGCAACCGGAGCGAACTGCAGAATCTCACAATACAGAAGGGACCGATCTATGTCATCGGTCACTTATCCCCGGACTCCGATACTGTATGCAGTGCAATCGCCTATGCCGAGCTTCTGAACAAGCTCGGCTATGATGCGCGTCCTGCGATTGCCGGCCCGCTGAACAGAGAGACGGAGTTCATTCTGGAGCACGCTGGTGTACCGGTACCGGAAATACTCGATCAGGCTGGCGGAGAGAACATTGTTCTGGTCGATCATTCCGACTATGCACAGTCAGTCGACGGCATGAAGGAAGCCAATATCATCTCGATCATCGATCACCATGGGGCCGCCGGTATCATCAACCACAATCCGTTCCTCTATACCGCAAAACCTGTCGCTGCGGCTGCTTCTGCCGTATGGGACTGCTATAACCGGTATGGTGTTGAAATCGATGAGAAAACAGCGGAAGTGCTGCTTGGCGCCATTCTTTCAGACAGCCGCAATCTGTCTTATTCCACAGTGACAGAACTGGACCGCCAGGCTGCAGATGCGCTGCAGAAACGTGCCGGCATCATTGAACGCACGGAGTATTATGAAAAATTACGACGTGCCGCACTTTCACGGGACGGCATGAGCGACATGGAAATTCTGTTGGCAGACAGCAGAAAATATGAAACGGAAAGCTACCGGTATGCGATTTCCTGTGTAACGGCAATTGATGAAGCAGATGCGAAGGCCGTCGCGGAGCAGCTGAAGGATGATCTCAGTGAGGCCGAAAAACTGCAGGAAGTTGATCTGATGTATCTTGTGATCTCCTACTTTCCGGGCAAAACCGGAATCAACTTCACGATTCCTTCTTCCGAACTGGCAAAGGAAATCTACATTACTGCCTTTCCGGATGATCCGTTTGACGGAACCATGTTCATCAAAGATCCGAGCATGTCCCGCAAAGCAGGATTTGTTCCGGCAATCAGCGGTGTGCTGAATTCATACCCGCACGAATAACAGAGAAAAACCGTTCAGTATTGACCCGAACGGTTTTCTTTCTCTGTCAGCAGTTCATGACAGCCGTCTGTATCAGGAATATGTCCCGCTCCAGAAACAGATCTGCCCGGTTTCAGTCACCGCCCGCTCAGCACTTCCTCCACATGCGTTTCCAGATATCTGCTCCGGATCCGGATCAGATTCTGCCTGTTCAGCAGCAGCTCCAGTTCGGAAGCGATCTCTTCGGAAAGCGAAACGATCCGGTCCTTATAATTCTGCCGGTTCGGATGGTAACCCGTCCCTTCCCAGGCAGCCTGATTCAGAGGCTCTTCGGCCAGTTCACGGATCTTTGCGGCAAATATCCCTTCCCTGTCCAGCTCAGTCAGCGCATGGTATGTCCATTTGTAATATGGCGGATATTCCCGTTTCAGAAGAAAATACAGTTCCATTGCGGCCTTCAGCCCCTCAAAGCGGCAGAGCTGTGCCGCCACGGTATCTTTCCGGGTCATGCATCGGGCATAGTTTACCTGAAGCGAAGAAGCATATGCATGAAGCTGTTCCGCAATCCTCATACGCCATACCCTGTCCGGATAATAGCTCAGCAGCAGGCTGCGGAACGCGGTAAACTCCCCCCTGTCATCCCGGAACACCTCGCCGTTGGTCGCAGTCTTCAGACAGGAATGATCCAGTGAAAGCCAGTCCTCTTCACTCATCCGGCAATGATCCGTGTCACAGCTGATATTCAGAATATTTGAATAAAAGTCATGAATCGTCATTACGCCTCTGCGCTCACGCAGTCGGTCCGTATAATACGAGCGTTCTACCCGGTCAGCGAGCTCATGATAGGCAATGGACAGACGATATCCGAAGCGATCCATATCCGCATCATTCACCCAGAGACATACGCCGGTCCCGAAATCATGATCCCGTGAGATCTCATCTTCATAGCCAAAGCAATCCGAACCTTCCCCGGCTATACCGACTGCAATCCGGTCTTCATATTCCGCAAACCGGTCATGAATCAGTCCTCTGACCTGTTCTTCATAGAACCGTCTGTTTTTCATGAGTGCTGGTTCGTTTTCCAATGCGACCATCTGTTTTCTCCTGTTTCTTCTTCCGCAGCTTATATCTTACCGCAAAGCAATCCATAAGAAAAAACAGGTCTGAAGCTCCGATTTCCACAAAAAACACCTTTCACGAGTAATGTTCGCCAGGGGGATATGTGCCATTCATTCTTCCTTGACACCTGACCCTGATCCTTCCTTCAGCTGCTGTCCAATGATTTTACGGCATAAAACCGGCTCATCCATGGCTGCGTTCTCTAAATAAATAAACATATCTGACAGCCACAGACAGCCTTCATAAGTTCTGCCTGCAGAGCGGCACCGTAGAAATGATGAGTCCTGCCGTATAATATCGGGAAAGGAAAAGAGCCGTGTGTTCCGGCTCAGGGAGAACAGAATGTCTCAAAATACAGCTGAAATGTTTGATGAAAACCAGGAGAAGAAAGTATCAGGCGGTACCGATCAGCAGTTATAAAGCGGCTACTGCCCGTTCACACCCGAACGTGTATGCAGAGTCGATCCTGTCGGAGGATATTACGAAGAAAACGTAAAGTGCCAGAAGTGCTACTGGAGAGAATGATAAGGCGTTTAACAGAAGCAGCGGTAACTGCCGCTGTTTTTTCGTGGTCATAAGACACCGGCACGGGGAAAAAAGACACTTCACTCAGCGTGCATAACCGCAATCTGAAGCTGGTGTATCAGCAGCTGCGTACCTGCAAATTACACGGTTACTCATGTACGTTATGGCCGCAACGCAGACAGGCAATCTTCATGAAGGATTCACTGCATACCGAATGGATCAGATGATCCGGAACATGAACTTTTCTGCCTGTAAATAAGATAAGGGCGCATAAGAATATGTCCGGAGCGAAATCGGATATAAAACACAAAGGGCCAGTTCATCACTGGTCCTCTGTCTGTTAATTCACAGTTTCGGTTCCGAAGATATTTATCCCCTCAGAGACTGCTGTTTACATTTCTGCTGCGAAGATCCGCATGACTGCGACAATGAATTCTGTAATCGGCCCTTTGCGGGTCATCTCAGCCGTCATTTCCCTCGTCTTTTTCAGCGCTTCATTGAAATCCTCTTCAACCTTCTTTACCGCAGAAGCCTTGTAGAGGAACAGACCGTTCTCAAAATGCAGATACAGGCTGCGGTAGTCCAGGTT
>JAFYGX010000165.1 GCA_017543025.1 Solobacterium sp. | reverse complement strand
TATACCTCCGCAAAGGAAGAGAAAGAAGCGCTTGAAAAGGCAGGCTGGAAGTATGAAGGCGTTGCATTCCATTCGCTGAGTTCGTCTTCTCATCCGCTGTATCGGGTCTATAACCCTAACGCCGGCGATCACCATTACACCGAATCGACAGCCGAGCGTGACTTCCTGGTCAAGGAAGGCTGGAGAGAAGAGGGCGTTGCCTTCTATGTGTCAGATCAGGAAAGCGTCGTTCCGCTGTACCGTCTGTATAATCCGAATGCAGCGGCAGGTGCGCATCATTACACCGCTTCCGTCAAGGAGCGTGATTTCCTGATCAACGCTGGCTGGAAGAGTGAAGGCGTCGGGTTCTACGCATTAAACTGAAACGGTCTTTAGAAGACCTTGACAGATCATATGAAACGCAGAGTGTGCAGCGCATTCTGCGTTTTTTTTTTTTTTTTTCTGTGGTGAAGGGAATGATCAGACTCAAAGCCGCTGCAGATCTTTGGAAATCCGCTTTTTTCCGGAATATGGCGGTAAAATAGGACTGCAGTAAGCAGCCGTGGATCAAAAACGGACAACTCCGATGTCTTTTTATTCCCCGGCGCAGGAAGGAGGACATTGATGAAACGGAATCGGAAACAGGGGAACTCTTTATCTGTTCTGCTGATACTCTGTCTGTTTCTGTCTGCCTCAGGCGCATTGACTGCAGTACGGGCAGAAGAAACAGCAGAACCGGCAGAGGCAGAAACGGAACTGCCGGAAGAGGAAGCGGAAGGCGAAGAAGCAGAAGAAGATGCGGAGTTCAGTGAAGAACTGACGGAAGAAACTCCGGGTGAGCTGATGGACGAAACCGGAGCGGATGCGCTTCAGGGATCGGCGGAAGCGGATTATACGATCATGATGTATATCTGCGGATCGGATCTGGAAGAAAAAGGCGCATATGCGACAGACAATGTCACCAGAATTCTGAAAAACAGATTCAGCGGCAGCGGGAAGATCCGCTTTCTTGTGCTGCTTGGCGGAGCGAGAAAATGGGGGTTCGGACCGGAAACACTGATTAATAATGACGGAACTGCGATCAGTTCGGTTGATCCGGCGCGCGTGAGCTTCTGGGAAGCCTTCGGCAGTGATGCACCGCAGGCGGATAAGAGAAGTAAGCTGATGTTTGTAAAGAATTATAAGGAAAGCGAGAATGCAAACACTGCTGCCCCGGAAACCCTGCGGGATTTTATCAGCTGGGGCGCGGAGTATGCGCCGGCAAAGAAATACGGACTGATTCTCTGGGATCACGGCGGGGGACCGCTGACCGGATTTGCGGCGGATGCGAATTTCGGAAATTCCATGCCGGTGAATCATATCGTACAGGCTCTGCAGGAAAACAGGCTGTATAAGGAACAGGGGAAGAAATTTGAGTTTCTCGACTTTGCGACCTGCCTGATGGGCGGGCTTGAACCTGTGCTTGCGATGGCAGATTATACAAACTGCTATATCGGCTCGCCGGAAATCAGTCTCGCGGAGGGACAGGATTATTCCTGGCTCAATGATCTGGCAGAGCATACAGACATGACCGGAATGGAGATCGGAAAAAAGGGAGTTGATCTCACGATGGCGTATTATAATCAGCCGGAACATTCGGCCGGGATTACATTGACAGCCGTCGATACCGGAAAACTTGTGAACAGCGGTATGATTCAGGCCCTTACAAAGATGAGCCGCACGATGAGGCAGGAAGCAGAGAAGCCGCAGGGAAGCGAAAATGAGTATCTGTATTATGACGAACTGGTTCTGCCATATGGCACCACACGCTATGACGTGAAGACCTACTGCAATCTCAGAGATTTCCTGGAACGGATCTCGATCGCTGGGCGGGAAATTACGGAAGAAAGCCTGAAAGACGATGTGATTGATGACAGAAATGCCTATCAGCTGAAGGATCTTCTGCCGGTCTATCATGCACTGGCTGATGAAGACATCCTTTACGGAAGAGTGACAGAGAAATTTCCGCGGACAGAGAATTATTACCGGGACGCGAACGGGGATATCCGTCTCAGAGAATCGGACGGCAGCGGGCTGTATCTCTTTTTTCCGCTGGCGGATGACAGCTACGATCTGCTGAATTATGCCAGAATCATGTCGGACACGGCAGGCATCATGCCGGAAAGTGCGCAGAAGGAATTTCTGAAGGATTATATTCAGACAGCTGTTGATTATGCGCTGATCATTGAAACAGGCCGGTATGTCAATACGATGAAGTTTACGGAAGGAACGCTTCCGGCGGATCTGAATTACGATTCTCTCAAAACATACGTCGTCAGTAAGCTTGGAGCGGATGCGTGGAAAAACAGCGTGGAAGAGATTCTCGGATTTCGTGACGGCGGGGAAGCAGGTGCAGTGAACTGGCTGAGCGGAATCATCTCTCAGCAGGCGAAAGAAACGATTTCAGAAGACAATACGGATTCCTATGATGCGGTGGACAAGACCGGAAAAGGATACCGGATTGTGATGAAGAATACCCGGAAGCGGGTAATCGCGGACTCAGAGATCCGGCTGGCTGCGAACCTTTCTGCCGCAGCGAAGTATTTTGAAGCGCATCCGGATGTGAAAGAGAAGTTCAGAGATATTTCGGATATTGATGCGCTGAATGTGTTTACGCTCAAAGGGGAACTGGAGCGGATCACGGATCCCGGAAAAGAAGGCGCAGATGGATATTCGGATTACATCCGATGGCTGAAGGAGCCGTTCGCTGTCTGGAATTATGCGGGATTTGAACCGGATGTGCTGGCGATCAGAGACGCGGATGGCTATGTGCATGCGGCAATGACACACCATGAAGGAGATCTGATTGAAGTTCCTGCCGTGTACTGTGACGGACCCAGAGAGAATCTGTGTGCCAGCCTGCTCTTTCAGGGAAACGACGATGAGACTGCTTCCCTGAAATTCATCAGACTGCAGGAAAAAGACGGACCGGCGTTTGTATTCGAACCGGCTATGCTGGAAAAAGGAGTTTCCTTTGAGTTTACAACCGTAGTGGAATTCCGGGATGCGGCATTGAACTATTTCTACATTCCGATTACGGAGAAAGTGATTAAAGTAACTGCGGAAACGACACCCTCGATCCGTCTGGAATTCCGGAAATATGATGAAATACCGGATATCAGCACAGAGGGAAAAACTGGATTTACGAAGAATGCGGTTATAAAAGATATCTATGGCGGTACATGCAATATCACGAAGAAGGTGTTCGAAGAGCCGGCAGGAACGGTCGTCAATATCGGCCTGGCGGACATCAGGTCTGAAACGGGCGTATATACCGGAAAAAACACCAGTCCGTATCTTGAATACAATGGCCGGAAGCTGACGGAAGGAATCGATTATTATGTGCTGAACGGCGGCAGAGAAGTGAAAAAACCGGGCAGGTATTCGATCCGTATCGTCGGACAGGGCGGCTACTATGACGTGGTTGATGCGGCGTTTGAGGTCGTTCCGGCTTCGATGAATGACACAGTGATCAGCGTCAGTGATGCGGTATATACCGGCAAGGCAATTGAAATGAAACCGGTTGTTAAGCTTCAGGATGTGACCATGGAAGAAGGAACGGATTACAGACTTTCCTGGTCGGACAACCTCAATGCCGGAACCGCTTCGGTTCGGATTGAGGGAATCGGGGGCCTTGCGGGAGAGAGCAGGAACACATTCCGGATTCTTCCGGCTGATCTCTATAATGCCTCCATCGGCGGCATTGCGGATGCGGCCTATACCGGCAAGGCGATTGAACCGAAGCCGGAGGTCCGGTTTAACGATATGATTCTGAACGAAGGAACCGATTATAAGCTGTCGTATTCGAACAATGTGAACGTCGGCAATGCGACCGTTACCGTGACGGGAATCAATAACTTCAGCGGCAGCGTAACCATCGCCTTCAGCATTACGGAGTCCCTGAAACCGGCTGAGGTGTACCGGATGTACAACCCGAACAGCGGAGAACATTTCTACACCTCTGCAAAGGAAGAAAAAGAGGCTCTGGAGAAGGCGGGCTGGACGTATGAAGGCGTGGCGTTCCGTTCACTGAATACTTCTTCCCATCCGCTGTACCGGCTCTATAATCCGAATGCGGGCGATCATCATTACACCGAATCGGTACAGGAGCGTGATTATCTGATTCAGGCAGGCTGGAAGAATGAAGGGATTGCCTTCTATGGTGCAGATCAGAACAGCGGCATTCCGCTGTACCGCCTGTATAACCCGAATGCAAAAGCAGGTGCTCATCATTACACCGCTTCTGCCGAAGAGCGGGATTACCTGATAGCTGCTGGCTGGACGAATGAAGGAATCGGGTTCTACGGCCAGAAGTGACACCGGACAGAAGCTTGCAGAGCAATTGCCTGTAAGCTTCTTTTTTGATTCAGATTCTTCTGCGTGCAGCTGTTTTTTTGCGGATCCTGGAGGAAAACGGCGTCAGAAAAACAGAACAGATGACATGTTTCTGTAATGAAACATCAATAAGAAAGGTAAAATGGAAGTGCTCTTATGTCTGATGTCGGTATGCCGTCTGCCTGAATGCATGTAACCCGGAACCTCGGTGCGGGCAGAAGCCGTTCATACTCTGCAGGACGGAGAGAAGTTACAGGTCATTTCTATGCTGAAACAGTATATTTTATGGAACTGGGCGCTGATTCTGGTTCTGCTGGCATTTATCATTTCGCTAAGGGAAACGGTGTTTCTGGATAAGACGACGATCCGGCGGTTTCATTTTCTGATTGCCGAGGTATTTCTGCTTTCCATTGTGGTTTCCGCGGAGTTTTATCTGGCAGATCACGGAAGCCGGGCAGATATCCGGTCTGTTCTGATGGCGGTACGCTACAGTGCAACACCACTGATTGCGGCGCAGGTGATTTATACGCTTGTAAAAAAACTGCGCTGGACCGTGTTTCTTCCCGCCATTCTGCTTGCGGTCATCAATTTCAGCTCAGTGTTCAACGGGCTTGTGTTCCACATCGGGAGTGATAATACTTTTTACCGCGGGCCACTCGGCAGCCTGCCGTATATCGGAGCAGGGTTTTACTGTATCGTGCTGATCCGGACTCTGATCCGCCGCAGCAACCGTCAGATCGAAGAGATCATTCCGATTGCGTTTATCGGGTTTGCCTTTGGTTCGGGCCTGCTGCTGCCGTTTCTGTACGGCAGAGATTATTCGCAGATCTTCTGCACGACCATCGGTATTTCGCTGTATGTATACTATGTATTTCAGATTCTGCAGCTGACGAAAATCGATCCGCTTACCGGACTGCTGAACCGCCAGGCGTTTTATGCCGAGACCGAGCATAACGCCGAATCCATTACTGCATTGATTTCGATTGATATGAACGGACTGAAGGAGATCAATGACAGCTATGGCCATCTGGCAGGAGATGAAGCGCTGTCAGCCCTGGCACACTGCTTCCTGCGCGCAAGGGGCAGAAAGCAGTTCTGTTACCGGCTGGGCGGCGATGAATTTGTGATCGTCTGTCATGATACCTCGGAGTCTGAGCTTCAGAAGCTTGTCGCAGATATCCGCCGCTATGTTACAGAAACCGGCTGCAGCTGTTCCATCGGGTTCAGTCATATCAGTGAAGGCGTTTCCTCCGTGGAGAAGCTGCTGCAGCGGTCTGATGAAAAGATGTATGAAGAAAAAGTCCGGTATTATCAGAGTACCGGAAGAAGAGGCAAGGCTTAGGCAGCAGACGCATTCCGGTTTTCGTATGGAAACCGGAATGTGTTTTTTTTCTGGTTCGGTCTGCGCGGATTCCATCCCTGAAGTGATGCTGGAAAAAAGGAGCGCTATTGTGCGCTCCGGGTTTCTCTCTTATTATTTATCCGCTTAAAGCAGACCCTTATTCAGAGGTGCTGCTGGAAGAGCTGCTCGATGAACTGACGGAAGAGCTGGACGAGCCGACATGCAGTTCGCGTGCGAGATTTTCGGAAGGCATTGTCTGAAGAATCACCTTGCCCGGGCCCTTGAGCGTAATGACTGCGAACCCTTCATGTCCGAACAGAATGTTCTTGAATCCGCTGAGCATCTGAATATTTAATTCAACGGTGTCTTCCATCATCGCAAGATGGCCGCCGCTGACCGTCATGGTTTCCCCTTCTTTGAGATCGAGGACTGCAGCGGAGCCCTCTACGGTAATCAGTACCGTTCCGGTTCCGGAGAATTTCTGCAGCACGATTCCCTGTCCGGAAAACAGGGCCTGGGAAATGGTCTTCTGCACGTAGATGTCTGTGTCCACGCTGTCGTCTGCCGCAAGGAATGCCCCCTGCCTAGCGATTATTGTATTGCCTTTCAGTTCCACGGGGATGATTTTTCCCGGATAGTTTGCCGCAAAGGTAATGGAGCCGTCCTTTTCTGCGGTAAAGTGCGTATGCATCAGGGTGTCGCCGGAGAAGAACCTTCCCATCATCTTTCCGAAGGAATCCTCTTCCGTCCGCATTTCCATTCCCGGTTCCATCCATGCCATTGCGCCGGCAGTACAGATCAGGGTATCTCCGGCCTTCACATGACACGTTACGGCCGGCATGTTTTCGCCGAAAATCTCATATTTCATTTGTTCTGTTCCTCCTGTAAGCAGTATTTCTCAAGTGATTATACATCGGTATTACCATCCCCATAAAGCCTTTGTGCAATCCGTGCGGGCTTGCCTGGCGGATCTGACGTTCCGGTTCTGCAGGCGTACCGTAGCTGCTGTCATGCCTCTGATCCGGAAGGAACCCGCAATCAGGATACTCCGGATACACGCTCATGAATCCGGTCGAAGGAACAGACGGGAGTTTCTGGTCTTCTTCTGAAGTAATGCGGCAAAAATACAGAAGGCGGCCGGAACAGGAAACGGCATCATTGCAGAGCGATGCATGATTCTGCTTCATCCCGGGGGAGAAGTGACAGAATGAGACAAAGAATGAATGAATTCCGTATTTGGCAGACGGTATGCAATTGGGGTTGAACTGTCCGTTTCGCACAGGTAAGATTATTCAGGAAGGGTTGTCACTTTTCGGAAAGGGAAGGTACATTATCAATGAAGCGTTTTTTTTTATTCTGTTCTCAGTATCTATAATTGCATATTCCTGCTTGCAGGCTGCGGAACAACCCCAGCTTCAGGCGGTACTGAAGCCTCCGGCTCAGCCGGTACAGCGACTGCAGCTGCTGCGGCTCCTGCTTCTGCCGGCTTTGAGGCAAAGGAAACCGGTATTTATATGATGGCACCAGTGCAGAGCCCGCTGAAACTCAATCTGTATTTTAACGGCAGTGATGTTCCGTATGTTTCGCTTGAGGAATGGAAGGATCTGTTCGTGATGCTGATGTCTGCCAATGCCGGAGAAGATGAACAGGGGTTTGTGCTTTCCTATGAAACGGATGGAGACAAAGCGGTGCTCAAACGGGATTTCGGTGACGGAATTGTCTATCCGATGGAGTTTGACTTTGCGGCAGATACGATCCATCTGATGGATTACAATGTCTTTTTCTCAATGGATAAGGATTCCCCGCTGATTCCGCTGATGGATATGGATGAAGGATTTGTCAGAACAGCGGAAAACGGAAATGAGATTGCGGGAGATGAGATCACATTTGATCTTTCTTCCTATGATATCGATATGATCCATCAGGGGGATCAGTATTATGTTCCGTTCCAGACCGTTACGGATATCTTCTCCGCTCAGCAGCCGTATACCATTTCCTACAACGGAGAAGCGATCTTTATCTCATCCGGGGAAATGTTCTACGATGACGACAGTCAGCTGACTGCGTTCGGAGAGATCTATTACTCTGCACCTGCGAAAGAACGCAGCGAAGCGCTGGGAAAATACACCTGCAATGAACTCTGTTTCCTGCTGGATCATTTCTACGGTCTGAAAGAAAATCACGGAATCACCAGCTTTGACAGACTGTTCGATAACAATGGCTTCCGGGAACATCTGGCCGGAACCGATCCGACAGTCTCAGATGCGCTGCTTTACCGTACGATTCACTATATTCTCAATGACCAGCACAGCAAATACCTTGCCTGCTCACCGCTGAGCGGAGGGGAGTATACTGCGAAGCTTACGAAACAGTTCGGGCAGGGTCCGTGCCGGGAAGAAACGTTCCGAACTCTGGCAGAGCTTTCCGCTGCCCGCAGTCAGTATTATCCGGATGGAATCCCGGCGTATGAGGAGATCGGCAATACCGCTTACATCACATTTGATAACTTCACCAAACCAACCCGGAATTATAAGGAGAGCCCGGCAACTGCGGAAGACCGTGACACCATCGGCATCATCTCCTATTCGATCGGTCAGATTCTGCGGGAAGACAGCCCGGTTCAGAATGTTGTGCTGGATCTCAGCCAGAACGTCGGCGGTGCGGCTCCTGCGGCGGCATATGTTCTTTCCGCATTCCTCAAGGATGCCAATCTCAGTGTCCGGGATACGATGACCCACGCAATGGCAACGTATACCTATATGGCGGATACCAACCTTGACGGAACATTTGATGAAGCAGATACGCTGGCAGGAAAAGGCCTGCACCTGTTCTGCCTGACCTCAAAGGCCAGCTTCTCCTGTGCCAACCTCGTTCCCTGTGTGTTCAAACAGTCTGGCAATGTAGCACTGATCGGTCATCAGACAGGCGGAGGGGCATGTACCATTACGCCGATGGCGTCTGCGGACGGCAGTCTGTTCCGCACCTCCAGCAATATGCAGCTCAGCTTCATGCACAACGGATCGTTCTATAACGTAGACCAGGGTGTGGAACCGGATTACTTTATCCATGATCTGAGCTTCCTGTATGACAGAAAGGGATTGACGGCGTATCTGAACGAACTGCGCTAATCTGTCTCTGTCGTTTCCGTCTGTTCCTCCGCTTCTAAAAGGCAGTTTGCCTGTTCGTGCGGAATCTGATTTCAGACAGAACCGATGTCCGAAAACAGGGAGAATCAAAACGGCAGGGTGAAGCATGTCAGAAGTTGAATAAAATCCTTTGGACGCATGATAACAGGTAATCCTGTATCATGCGTTTTCATATCTGCAGAATCAGATGAATTCCATCGGCTGTATCAGGAAATGAGAGGAGAACAAAGAATCCGAACTGCACTCCTGAGGGTAGCGGAACCGGTGCAGATCAGGCGGGACCAGTGGTCAGAAGGATGGAGCTGGCGAACAGCACTGTTCGCAGGGAATGGATCGAAAAGAATCGTGGTGAATCTTGTGTTTTTGTTACACAGAAAGGAAGGAGAAGGTAGAATAAATCTATTGATATGATCTGCAGTCAGACAGAAACCGGAAGCGATGCTGCCCTCTGCTTTGGGCTGTTCCATGTCTGCAGGATCGAAACAGGAAAGGGAAATCAATGTATGAATCAGAATGTTAAGAAATGGTTCCGTTCAGGTTTTCTGTTTCTTCTGAGTCTGTTTCTGATGAGCTCAGTCACACTGACTGCGGCGCGGGCAGAAGAAACAGAAGAAGCGGAAACCGAACAGCCTGCGGAAACACAGGAGAGCGGAGAAACAGAAGAGCCGGCAGAACTTTCGGAGGAAGCCGGTGAACTGCCGGAGGAAATGCCGGAAGAGCTCGAAGAAATGCCGGAGGCGGAAGAAGAACTGGAAGAAAGTTTACCCAAGGCGAACTATACGATCATGCTGTATATTGCAGGTTCGAATCTGGAGAGCGAGCTTGCCAACGCCACCCATAATCTGGTTCAGATTCTTGAATCGAAATTCTCCGACAGCAATATCAGATTCCTCGTGCTGACCGGCGGCAGTAAGAAATGGCATATGCCGGCGAAATATCTGGCATCAGCGAATGAGGAGTTTGATCCTGCATGGATCGGAACGAATACAACGCTGTGGGAACTGTTCAGTAACGATTACAGGGGAAAAGAAAGATACAGAGGGAAAATGGTCGAGCTTTCAGAGCAGACTAAAATGGTGATCGGAGAGGATACCGTTCTGAATACCTGTGATCCGGCAACCCTGAAGAAATTCATCAACTGGGGCGTCGATTATGCACCGGCAGAGAAGTACGGCCTGATTCTCTGGGACCACGGAAGCGGACCGAAGGGCGGATTTGCGTCGGATGATTTTGAGAAAACATTTCCCGAAGGTTCACCGGAAGAAATGCTGGTGAATCTGATTGCGGATGCCCTGAATGATAATGATCTTTATAAGAAAGGCGAAGAAGGCAGTCGGAAATTCGAATTCCTGGATTTTGATACCTGTCTGATGGGCAGTGTGGAAACGACGCTGGCTTTTGCGGACTATACCAGAGCCTTCATCGCATCCCCGGAGCTCGAACCGGGCACCGGGCAGGATTACCACTGGCTGAATGATCTTGCGGCGAATCCGAATATGAGCGGCTATGAGATCGGCAAAAAGGTAGTTGATCTCATGTACAAGTACTATATGGTAACGGAACCGGGAAATGCGACTCTGACGGTTGTTGATACGGAAAAACTTCTCAACAGCGCGTTTATCCCCACGCTGAACAAGCTGGCCGCGGTTCTGAAGAGTGAAGCCAACACCAGACAGACAGAGGCGAACGAATACCTGTTCTATGATGAATTCGCTTCGATTGTGCCGTCGGTGAAGTATGGCGGAGGAGAGTATATTGATCTTGGCAATCTGATTCAGAAGCTGACGGTTGCGGAGAAAGAGATCACATTGAAGAATGTGAAGGAAGAAGAGATCAGTGATATCAACCATTACAGGATGGAAGAACTGAAGCCGCTGCTGGAGATTCTGAATAACCCGGAGATTTTCTATCACACCGCTACTGATGCGATCGTTTCGAAGGAATCCTTTTTCCGCAATGCGGACGCAAGCGTCGAACTGCAGCAACTGCGTCCTTCCGGAACGTATCTTTACTTCCCGCCGGCTGATCGGCCGGACGGAGTGCTCAGCTATGCGAGAGTAATGGGTGAGACGATTAAGGGAATGAAGAACAAAGAGGCGAAAACATTCCTTGAAAACTATCTGAAAACCGTAGTCGACTATGCGCTGATCGCGCAGTTCGGCGATAAGGTTTCCATGATACTCGCGACAACGACAATGAAGGAAGAGGAGCTGGACTACGATTCGATCAGCGATTATATGGAGAAATCCGGAGGATACTGGGCTGAAGATATCCTGCCGGTTCTCGAACGGCGCGGAGGAGAAACGCCGGAGAACATCGCATGGCTCAACAGCATCATCAGTCAGCAGAAGAAGGAAACCGTCAAGGATTCCAGGATTACATCCTATGAAACACATGATCTGGATGGCCAGGGATACCAGATCACGCTGGACGGCATCCGGAAGCGGGCAATCGACGGTGTTTCCGTTGAAATTACGGCAGAGCTTCCTGCTGCGAAGAACTACCTTGCGCAACACAAGGACATCGCAGATGACGTCAGCTTCAAGGAAGCCACCGCATTGAGCATTAAAACAATCGAAGGCAGGATTGACCGCAGTTTTGACCCTGGAAAGGATATCCAGGAGTATTACAGAAACTACATCAAATGGCTGAATGAACCGAATGGAACATGGAATATTGAAGGGTTCACCGAGAAGCTGCACGCACTGCAGGCGGCGGATCAGACGCTTCGCATTGCGCCGACCCAGTACGATGAAGACGGCAGGCTGACGGTGACGACCGTGCGGGATTTCGGAACAGAAAACGCCATTCCGGTTACTCTGATCTTTGACAGCGATCAGAAAGACTTCAATGCGATCTACCGGATCAGCGTTGATTCGGGATCGGAATCGCAGATTCTGATCAAACCGGAAGATCTGAAGGAAGGGGTTACCTACAATCTGACGCCGGTAAAGGCGGTGAGAGCACCGGGAAATAAGGTTTATTACATTCCGGTCAGCGACAAGCCGTTTGTTCTGAACAGCCAGAATGCTGCACTGATCGGTCTCGTAAACCGGACAGCAGAAGAGATTCCGGATATTGAGACGAAAGAGAAGCAGAAGGGCGTAACACGGAAGGCAGTGGTGACTGATATTTACGGATACAGCCATGACATTACCTATGAAGTGATCGATCATGCGAAAGGCATCCGCTACAGCATCAAGCTGGCAGATGCTCAGAAGGTTTACTATTCCGGAAGAGTGCAGGATCCGTATGTAGTGCTGAATGATAGTCAGCTGAAAGCCGGAACCGACTTCACGTACATCACGGCCGGAGGCGATGAGCTGAAGAATGCGGGTACCTATGAGATCCGTCTGACCGGCAAGGGAGACTATTACGATACTGCGGAAACGGAATTTGTCATCCTTCCTTCCGACATTAACGATACGGTAATCACCGGCGTACAGGATGCGATATATACCGGCAAGGCGATTGAACCGAAACCGGTGGTCATGCTTGGTGAAGTGCAGATGAAAGAGGGAACGGATTATAAGCTTTCCTATCAGAACAATGTGAAAGTCGGAGAAGCGACCGTTACGGTTACCGGCATCAACAACCTTCAGGGAAGCGTATCGATCTCCTTCAGTATCCTCGAAAAGCTGGAAGAGATTGAGGTTTACCGGATGTACAACCCGAACAGCGGCGAACATTTCTACACCTCTTCAAAGGCAGAAAAAGAAGCACTGGAGAAGGCAGGCTGGAAGTATGAAGGCATTGCATTCCATTCTCTGAATACTTCTTCACATCCGCTGTACCGGGTCTATAATCCGAACTCCGGCGATCATCATTACACCGAGTCTCAGGAAGAGCGGGATTATCTGATCAGCGCAGGCTGGAAAGAAGAGGGCATTGCGTTCTATGTGACCGATCAGGAGAGCGGTATTCCGCTGTACCGTCTGTATAACCCGAATGCTGCGGCTGGCGCACATCATTACACCGCTTCAGACAAAGAGCGTGATAACCTGATCAGCGCAGGCTGGAAGGACGAAGGTATCGGCTTCTACGCTGTGAAATAACTTCTCTGATCAGAAGACAATCAGATCCTGCAGGAAACATGCGGCAGCAGCTCATGCGTCCTGCAGGATTTTTCTGTGCAGTCGTCAATGAAACAGAAAGAAAACGGAAAAACCGAAGAAAAAGACAGAGCGAATCTGTCCTTTTCCTTCGGTTCATAGCTGAAGCAGGTATTTCTCTCTGCCGCCTTTTTCTGCCTCGGCAAAGATGATCGCAAAGGCGCCGCCAAGCAGCAGAACAGCTTCCATACTGTACTCTGCAGCGTTCAGTCCTTCTGAGAGTGCAAGCACCATTCCGTCAATTGACGGGTCGCAAGAACATACAAGCACCGAAGTGTCATGGCTCGTTACGAATGCCTGAAACGCAGGCTGCGCTTCCAGTGTGCTTCCCTGCATGCGAATCCGCTTCGGGTCAATGAGCTTTTCGGTCTGATGTGCGAAGCGGTCCAGTGCACGAAAGCGTTTCTTTGGATCACTCAGTTCATGCATGAGCCGATCACGTCTTGATTTCAGAATGAAGTGATCAATGAATTCGGATTCCTGATTCGCCTGCATACGTGTTTCCTTTCTGTTCTGAGTCTGTACGGCAATGGCTCAGCGCTTGTTCAGCTGTGTCCATCCCTCTGGCGCAACTGCCTGCGGCCCCATGTAGATGAGATCGCCATCCTGATAGACGGTGTCAAATGCGGTAGGAACTTTGATCGCATTTCCGTCTGTGGTCTGATATTCATCCTGTTCCTTGATTACATCGCACCATGCATTGATAAACCGGTCCTGTTCGGTTTCCGTATATTCGCTGTCCCATGAGCGGATATCGCCAGAGGTAGGCGAATAGACTTTATCCAGCAGATAGAAGTATTTCATTTCGTTGAGATACTCGGCATTGCGCTGAACGACATAGAGGAATTCATTGGAAAAGGAAGAATTTGCGATAACGGTATCAAAGATGTCGTGATAGCTGTTGTAAGCCTCTTCGGTATAGGCAGTAAATACTGCAGAATACGGTACCGTCCAGAGAATCTGATCCATATCGGCTCCGGCAACTTCTCCCATGAGAACGGCAGAAGCGATTTCGACTTCATACGGGGCACCCTGTGTAATGAAATAGGATGTTTTTTCATAGGTGCCTTCCGCGTGTCTGCCGGGATAACCGGTTCCCTGCGTCAGAGAAGAACGATACTGATTCGCTGCACCGTTGAGTTCCAGCTGATATTCATACGATGGACCCTGGCGGTTCAGAACGGTTCCGCGTACGCCGAACAGCCCGAGCAGATAGTCGTTGAATGCACCGGCATTGCGGTAGTTCAGAAAGATGTTGTAAAAATCAAGATACGTGCCTTCCGGGATCCAGGTTCCGTTTCTTGCCATCTGAAGGAAAGCCATCGGGCTGGATAATTCAATGACGGCAGTTCCATCCGGAGAAATCATGCGGATGTGTCCAAGGGCGGGGTATATGGTGGAGCAGATCCCCCATTCCGCACTGGCGGATGCGTTCCAGCCGTAAGGAACAAGCGCATTTGCCAGCCGGATGCCGTATACCGGTTCATGCAGTGTCTGCATTGTATAAACCTTTGTGGTACCGGAGGCTGCTGTCAAAGATGGAGCGGGAGAATACGGAACGGATGGTTCCGGTGTGATGGATTCAGCGTTCAAGGCTTCATAGAGCCCCGCATCACTTGTGAACAGATACGAATACTGATTGGAATAGGTGCCGGAAATCATCTGGCTGTAATACTTGCCGCGGAACTGATCGCCGCTCTCTTCTGTGAAGGAGAAAGAGCCGTCCGGATCATAGTTCCATGTCATCGGAAATTCTTCTCCGTCAATCTGAAACACGCCGCTGCCATCCGGGTTAAGGTACAGTATTTCTCCATTCAGCATCTGTTCTGTGCCATCGCCATCATAGCAGGAAATGGCATGGTACTCTCCGGAGATATCGGAAGGCCGGGTTCTGATTCCGTCTGCGTCAGCGTCAATGGAAAAGGTTCTGCCGGAAGAAACAACAGGGTCTGCAGCAGAAGAAACCGGTTCCTGTTGGGCAGGGGCAGGCGAAGCCGCAGCTGGAGAGGAACTGCATGCGGAAAGCGCGAGCGAGAAGAGAAGCGCTGACCGGATAATGAGCTGCCGGTGCAATGACATATGGAAATCCTCCTTTGTGTAATAAGGTGAGACAGGTAATATCTGATTTCATTGTAAGGTATATGCACGATATCTGATTCTGTCTGAAAGCGGTAAACTGCAGCCGGAAGGCAGAATTGTCGAAGGGAATGGAGACCGGGAAGAAAAGAGGATCGGATGATGGAGTGGACGGAAGAAACAGAGTGAACGATAATGAGTTCAGAAAACAGCAGACGCATGTTTTGTGAAGGAGGAAAAGGATTTGTATGAGTTTTTCATTCTGGCGGGAAGCAGAGACTGCCGCAATCCGGGCAGCGATTGCCTGGCTGGATAAAGATCCGGTAAACCGGCTTCTGAAGCTGATTCATCTGCTGCAGTCCGCAGATCCAAGAGGAATACTGAAGAAACAGCTGGATGATATGAAATATGAACTGGAGCGGAAGGAAGGGGTCGTATACGAACTGATCACCGGTATCTTTTTCGAAGTGGATGCGGCGGTTCGTACCCGGATGATTGAAAACTTTCTGATGAATGCGCTTCATGTCGGCTCACCGGATCAGGAAGCGATTCTGGCACGGTTTCAGAAGAAAATCCCCTGGCTTCTGTTCAGTGATCCTTATGATGCAACAGAAGAACTGCCGTCGTTTGCGGCAATGCGTTCGGTAATGACAGAAGCGAAGAAACAGGGAATCGGTCTGTTTACCTTTCCGGACAGCAGATGGGGCAGCAGGCTGTCAGATGTGTTCCGGCTTGCGGAAGAAAACAGCGATCTGCTGTTTGCGGTAATTGTAAAGCCGGAATGTGTCAGTGAAGAAGTGATCGGAAACCTGCTGCGTGTAAAGAATACGGTTCTTTTGCTGCAGGATGAAGCGGGCGAAGTATATCTGAATGCAGTGAATGCATTGCAGAAACAGAAAGCGCCGTTTGGCGTAAGCGTGGTGTCTTCTGACCCTGCTGAGCTTGAAAGCGTTCTGCAGCAGAAGCTTGCGCAGAAGATCCGTCAGGTGCTGTTTCTGGCAGAAAGGCCGCTGGAACCGGAAGCCCTTCAGAAGGTTGACGCATGGGTTGATGCATACCGCAGAACACATCCGCTGATGACGGTCGGCCTCTGGGAGAAAGCAGATGGTTCGTTATACCTGCCGCTTGGCGTTGGCACCCATCCGGAGGAATGCCTTGCGATCCGGATGAAAGATCTGAAGTGACATAACGGAAAGCAGAGCCGGATGCGGCTCTGCTGTTCACTTATCAACTGTACGGGATCCGTTTTCTGAAGGAAAGCGGGTTCTTTTTTTACGCGATTGCAAGCTTTTCCGGGAGGAAGCCTGCGCTGAGCTTTCTGATCATCGGGGTGATGCGTTCCATCATTCTGCGATCCTGATTCGAATAAGTGCACTGTAGCGATGGTTTTACAGAATACTTCCAGACTAATAGCGATAAGCTGAATGCCTGCTGCATGTAGTTATTCTTCTTTCACTCCTTCTTCTTCACTCCTTTTTCTGATAATTCCCCGGTCAGAAACTCCGTTCATAATGATATACGCTGCATGTCTCAGCACTCCACGCAATATGGAACAGATGGTTACGAAAAACAGAAATAAAAAACAGAAATCGGAGTTTTTATGTGTGAAAAAGGTTGGCTCGGGGTTCACTGGTTTCTGCAAGCACGGGTATCGCTTCTTCGCTCCAGTCAGCTGATGACAGTGCAGTTCCGGTTGTGCTTCATAATAATCGAATGCGAACAGGCAGAAATACAGGGAGGTTCATTCTTCAGGCATTGCCTGAAAATGCCTCCCTGATGGATGAACGGAAAGGAACAGAGTGATTTGTGAACAGAACAGAGAGTCAGAATACCGATGATCCGGCCTCGGAGCATTCTGCCTGTGCAGGCAATACAGCAGCAGAACCTCTTTCATAAGAAGCAACAGCCATCCGTAAGCCGGAAGAATCGGATAGAAACACTGGTCAAAGATACGGAAGAACGGACTGCAAATTCAGAGAACTTCGTGTCCCGCTTCCTGCTGAAATCGGAGGCGGAAATGGGAAAGATCTGCCGTAAACCTTTGATCTTCGGGTGGCGGATAACAGCAGAGACGGTGTGAAAAACTATGGTGTACGGATGCGGAATCAAAAAAGGATTCCATCACAGACTCAGATCCTGTGCGTTCTGCATAGGGATCTGTTTCTGTGTATGGAATCGGTTGGGTAACTCTCAGACGTGTGTTTTACGGTTGAACGGTTTTCCCGCATGACTCGCATGTGTATGTGGGTTTTCCTACTTCATAGGTGCCCGGTACAATCGTCAGCGTACCTCCGCAATACGGGCATTTATCAATCGGTTTGTGATTTACACAGATTTCGCACAGCCACTCATGTGTGTTCAGATAACTGAGTTCTTCTTCCCGGCCGCATCTTCTGCATCTGCCGGGCTTAACCGGTTTTAATTCCACGTCGGAACCGCCGGCAACTTCTTCCAGCTGTTCTGTTTTGATTTCAGAATGTTCCATAATCAATCTCCTTCGTTCTATCTGACGCATCGTCAGATCATAGCTCATAAAATTATACGATTCCTGCATGCAATATCCATTCTGGTTCAGACCGGCGGTTTCCGGTGCGTACGAAAACAGAATTCTGCCCGACAGTACAGCGACCTGTTTTGTGCTGAGTGTGCGAACTTTTTTTCAGTGAATGCGGATTTTCTGGCATTATTTCTGTAGGGAGCAACTGTAAGAATGCAAGCAGTCAGACCGGTTTTTTCTGTCTGCTTCGTATATCAGAATAAGGGAACAGAAGAACACATCCATGTGCAGAAAGGAGAATACCGGATGAGCACGGCTGTGATCAGAACGATTCAGGGAGATATTACAAAGATAAAGGATGTGCAGGCAATCGTTAATGCCGCAAACCGAAGTCTTCTGGGCGGCGGCGGAGTGGATGGCGCCATTCATCGGGCTGCCGGACCAAGGCTGCTGGAAGAATGCAGAACCCTGCATGGCTGTAATACCGGTGAGGCAAAGATTACCGGGGCATATGATCTGCCCTGTGCGTATGTGATTCATACCGTTGGGCCAATCTACTGTGACGGACAGCGAAATGAAGCAGAACTTCTTGCATCCTGTTACCGCAATTCGCTGAAGCTTGCGGAAGAAAATGACATCCGCAGGATTGCGTTTCCTTCCATCTCTACCGGGGTCTATTCCTATCCGTTAAAGGAAGCCGCAGGAATTGCCGTACAGACGGTGAAACGGTATGTAACAGAACATCCGGAGGCGTTTGATGATGTGGTATGGGTATTGTTCGACGCACGGACAAAAGCTGCCTATGATCTTGCGCTTTCGGAAGCTTCCGATGGATGAACAGGAGTGAAGAATATGACAAAGAATTTCTTCAGCGACAGAAAGAATATCATCATTCTTCTGCTGAGCATTGCGCTGGCTGCTGTTCTTTTCGCTTCGTTCCGGAAAAGCAGAGAGGCAAGAGATACCGACAGACGAATCATGGGAATCGGGGAAGTTACGATTAACAGCGGAGAACTGATCGAACAGGCAAGAGAAGCGTATGAGGACCTGAGTGTAACACATAAGCGGCAGGTTGAGCATCTGGATGTGCTGGTGAAGGCAGAACAGGAGTATACCGTGCTCTGCGATCAGGCAGAAGCGGAGAAGGTGGATCAGAAGATCCGTGCGCTTGGTGAGATCACTGCCTCCAGCAAGGAAGCAATCGAACAGGCAAGAGCGGCTTATGACGCTCTGAGTGAAACACAGAAGTCCTATGTCACTGCATACGAAGAGCTGCTTGCGGCAGAGAGGAGCTATGACGAAGTCACTGCATGCCAGCTGGAAGAACAGCTGAAAGACATTGCGGAGTCATTGGGCGAAGCAGGCAGCCAGATTACCGAAGAAATGGGAAAGGGGATCGAAGAAATGATCCGGCAGTATCAGTCTCTGACGCAGGAACAGATCGAAGCGTTCAGAGAGTCCGATCTGATGAAGAAGATTCAGAAGATCTATGAATCTTACAAAAACGGAGATCTGCAGGAACAGATCGGGCAGGCAGTGAATTCCGGGGAAGGCATGGAAGAAGCACTGCATGCGTATAACAGCCTGGAAGAAGAAGTGAGATCAGGAATCGAAGGAAATCCGGAGCTGAAAGAAACAATTGATTATTACAGCAAGGCAGCACAGCGTCAGTATTACCTTTCCGGATGTACAGTGGTTTCCTGTGACGATCTGAAAAAAGAACCGGAAGTTTGGAGCGGGAAGCAGATTCAGCTGAATCTGGTAATCCTGGAGGTAAGAACAGATCGTTCTTCCGAAGAAGGGGATTATCTTGCAAAAGCGGAAGAGACAGACAGCGAAGTCATTCTGTTTGATCAGAGGGAAGACGGAGAATCAAAGCTGAACGTGAATGATCAGATCACAGTTTACGGAACAGCGGCTGGCTCTGTTCAACGAACAGGTAAGAATAACGCGAATGGAAAGGCTGCAGAAGAAACGCTTCCTGCAGTCAATGTTGTCTATACCAGTGCGGATCTGCAGCAGAATGGAGAAACCGCTGCGGAACCGGATACGTCATACTATTACCGGAAAGGCGAAGAACTGGCTGGCAGGCTGAACCGGTATCTGAAGGATCTGGGCCGCAGGATCAATACACAGACTTCTGCTGGAACAGAAAAAGACTGAAACAGACCGGATGAGAACCGAGTGAATGAAAGAATGAGGGCCTCGTCCGGTATGTTGCAGGTTCATAGAACGGTATGAAGGTGTACGGTCTGGTTAAACCGAATACGGAAACAGGAAATCATCCTTTATTCCCGATGAAAAAAAGAAGGATGTGCTGGTCAAAGCAGGGGAGCAGAAGTACGAAGGCATCGGATTCTGTTTGCTTGAAAACCAGATCGCTGAGCTGATCTATGGCTGAGCGGGAAGAAACAACGGCAGAATCCAACAACAGCGAGGACGGATAAATATGATCAGAGAAGGGTTATATGAGCAGATCATAAACAGAGAGATACAGAGAGAGCTTCAGGAACGAAAAGATTCACTGAAAGCTTATACTGCTGATCTGGATCAGGAAGAATCTTCGAAAATACTGAGTTCTTATGCAGCTGAGATCATTGAACATGTTCTGAGTGAGATTGAAGGCGTCGACAGAAGAACAGAGGTAGTGAACCGGATTGTTGATGTGCTTTCCGATTACTCTGCCGCTGACAACAGCAGAATTCTGGGAAATGAAATCGTTTCGGAAGAAGAGAAAACCAGAATGCTGAATGCAGTGATTAATCGGAATACACCGAAATACCGGCTGTCCGGAAGCGGACCTGCACGGCCGGAAACTTCGATCGCCCGCAGTTCTCTGTTTACAGGAGCACCCAATGAGCCGAACCTGTATTCTGAATTCTGCCGTGAGATAGAATCCTGTAATCGGATCGACATGCTGGTTTCTTTTGTGAAGTGGAGCGGCATTGTTCTGATTCTGGATGCATTGAACGAATTCACTGCAAAGGGCGGGATTCTCCGTATCATCAGTACCACTTATTTGGGAGCGACAGACGCAAAGGCAATTCACGAACTGTCAAAGCTGCCGAATACGGAGATCAAAATCTCCTATGATACAAAACGGACCCGCCTGCATGCGAAAACATATGTCTTTTATCGGGATACCGGTTTTACGACCGCATATGTCGGTTCATCCAATCTTTCCAATGCCGCAATGAGCTCAGGTCTTGAATGGAATATGAAGATTACAGAGAAGGATCTTCCGGAAACCTTTGACAAGATCGCTGCTTCGTTTACCGGCTACTGGAACATGAAGGAATTTGAGTTATATCATGCGGAGGATTATGCCCGGTTATCAGAGGCCATTGACCATGAGCGTCACAGAAACAGTTCTGAGGTTCAGCTGACTTATAACTTTACAATTCATCCATACTCATACCAGCAGGAAGTACTGGATCAGCTGGCAGCGGAACGGGAGCTGCGGGGCCATTACCGCAATCTTGTGGTAGCGGCTACCGGAACCGGAAAAACCGTAATATCTGCATTTGACTATAAACGATTTGTCAGTCAGAATCCGGGAAAACCAAACCGGCTGCTGTTTGTGGCGCATCGTGAGGAAATTCTGAAACAGAGTCTGGCGTGCTTCAGAGGTGTTCTGAAAGATCAGAACTTCGGTGACCTTCTGGTAGGTCAGTTTCAGAAACCGAAAGACTATGAACATCTGTTTATTTCAATTGCCAGCTTTAACTCCCGAGATCTGATCTCTATGACAGAACCGGATTATTATGACTATATCGTTTTAGATGAATCACATCATGATGCGGCTCCTTCTTATCAGAAACTGCTTTCCTATTATCAGCCGAAAATACTGCTCGGTTTAACTGCGACACCAGAACGAATGGACGGTCAGAATATTCTGGAATACTTTGATCATCGAATTGCGGCCGAAATCCGGCTGCCGGAAGCGATTGACCGTAAACTGCTCGTTCCATTTCAGTATTTCTGCATTACGGATACCGTTGACCTAAGCAAGCTGTCATGGCGGCGCGGCGGTTATGTGACAGAGGAACTGGAGCGCGCTTATATTGGTGATACGAAAAATGCCAGGTTACGGGCAGAAACGATTCTTCGTGCAGTCTACAAATATGTTGCGGATATGCGGGATGTAAAGGGAATCGGGTTCTGTGTCTCGGTGGAACATGCCCATTATATGGCTGGTTACTTCAACGATAACGGAGTGTCATCGGTCGCATTAACCGGCTCCTCAGATCAGGAGCTTCGTGAAAGCGCAGCCGGATTATTGCGGAATGGTGCATTGAAATTCATCTTTGCAGTTGATATCTATAACGAAGGGGTAGATATTCCCGAAGTCAATACGGTCTTATTCCTTCGACCGACCGAATCGTTAACTGTATTTCTGCAGCAGCTTGGAAGAGGACTCCGTCTGAGTGAAGGGAAAGAGTTTCTGACGGTAATGGATTTTATCGGTCAGGCAAATGAACATTTCAGCTATGAAGATCGATTCGCTGCCCTGGTGGAACGGACGCATCGTTCGATAAAGGATGAAGTGAAAAATGGCTTTTCCTATCTTCCTAAGGGCTGCTTCATTAAAATGGAGAAGCTTGCACAGGAATACGTTCTGAATAATATCGAGCAATCGTATAAAGGAAGCTATGAAAAACGGATCATACGCAAACTTCAGACATTTGCGGAGGATTATGGCGTTCCGCTGACGATGGATCAGTTTGCGGAGAAAACGCATATCGATATGCGGGATATCTATAAACACAAAACGTTTTGTCAGCTGAAAGCGAAGGCTGGATTAATCCCATCCTTTGAGGAGCCACTGAATGAAAAAGATCTGATGCGGAAAGCGCTTCAGAAAATTGCATGGATTGATTCACGCAGGTGGATTCAGTATCTGCTGAAACTTTTTGCGGAAGAATATCTGCAGATGCCGGAAGCAAATACGGCAGAATATCGAATGCTGCAGATGTTTCAGTATACCGTTTACGGACAATCGGCATCCGATTGTAATTTTGATACCCCGCTGGATGGCATCCGGAAGATAAAGGCGAACCCCAATTGCTGTGCCGAGCTTATCGAGCTGCTGCAGCTTCGCCTGTCGCAGATCGATCTTGTGGATGAACACGCAGAACTTGGGTTTGACTGCCCGCTTGATGTGCACTGCACCTATTCAAGAGATCAGTTGTTTGTAGCGTGTGATTATATGACACCGAAAAATATCCGTGAAGGTGTGAAATATCTGCCGGAAAAGAAACTGGATCTGTTTCTGATCACACTCCATAAATCGGATAAGGATTATTCACCGACGACGTTATATAACGATTACTCGATCAGTGATACAGAATTTCACTGGCAGAGTCAGAGCACAACATCACCGGAATCTCCTACCGGGCAGAGGTATATTCATCATAAGGAACAGGGAAACAAAGTGCTGCTGTTTGTGCGGAATTATAAAAATCGTGACAATACAGTAAGCAATGAAACAGAACCGTATGTATTCCTTGGTACTGCAAATTATGTGAGTCATAATGGAAGCAGACCAATGAATGTGATCTGGAAACTGGATGTGCCGATTCCGGGTAAGTATCTGAAGGAAACGAATAAGCTGCTGGATAACTGATCGTTCCGGTCAGCTTATACAAGTGGCGCCGCAGATGTTACAGCAGGAAGAACAGGGCTTCCGATGCATGAGTTCACAGAAGCATCCTGGTACAGAACGAAGGTGTACTGCAAATATCTGCAATGAAGCGGATTTATGATCCTGCATGCTGTGTCTGTAAATCAATCATATCGGCATGAATGAAGTATGAAGGGCGCGCATAGCGAACATACGGAAAGGAGCAGATGTGTGATGAAACATGTACCGTTTTGTCCCGTAACATCGCAGGAAATAATGGATGTTATCCTGAACCGTCTGCGGAAAGCCGACGTGTTTTCGCGTGCTTCTTCAGAAGAGATATGCCAGTTCGCAGAAGATCTGAAAGCGTTGCTTCCCGAACGGTATTTTCCGGATGTGTTCCTTGATCTTTCGATGATCGGCGAAACGTGTGAAGGTGCTGCGGCTGTCTTTGACTGCTATGACCGGTGCTTTGTGAATACGGACAGTGAGGGAGACTATTTCCGCAGGATTCATACAGACGCGCGTTGTAACCTGGAGGATCGAGACCGGCTGCTGATTCTTAAAGAAGATAATGCGGGGTTATCGGCGGTCTTTGAGGAGCTTGACTTTAAACCGGTATCTTCGTTTGCGGATTTGTACGAAGGGCTATCAGATCTCAGCAGTCTGCCGGTTTCCGCATACAGGAAAGCGCAGGATGACGGAGACTGCCTGATTCTCAGAGCAAAGCCGGATATTGTCGGAAATGGTCTCCTGCGGGAGGATCTGAAAGAGGGGATTGTTCGGATTCTGAAAGAAGCCGGAGGCAGAGAGGAACTGCTCGCAAGGCTTGAAGATGTTACACTTGTATGCGGCGTTCCGTACAAAGAGGAAAACGGGAAAAGCCGCGAATGGATGGTGTGCGTTTCTCTGGCTGCCGGGATGATGGCTCCCGAAAAACTGCGCGGGTTTCTGTATCTGAAACATGAACGCTTTGCAGAGGCGTCGGAAGAGTTTAAAGCTTTCAGTTCTTTGATCGAAAGCAAGACGGCACAGCTATACCGGCATCATGCTGCACAATCTCGTTATACATGAATATAACGGCAGACTCTCCATGATCCCGTGGGATTACAATGCGGCATTCGAATGCTTTGCGCCAGGAGAAGGGGAGGCAATACGGAAAGATCCGACAGATCTGATCAATCAGGGAATCGATTCTCCTCTGCGGGGCGCATCGGAAGAAAACCGGCCGATGTGGAAATGGATCCCGCACAATGAGAACTACCGGGAAGAATACCATAAGGTGATGGATGAACTTCTTTCGGGTTATTTTGAATCCGGGGAGTTTGAGAAAGAAGAAAAGGGTTGTGATGCACTGAAGGAGTTCTGCAGGCTGCGGACAGAAAGCATCCGGAAACAGCTGAACGGAGAACTTGCGACAGTGAATGAAGATCAGAAGAACCCGGAGAAGGTGGATGCTTCGAACCTTCGCATGGATGACCTCGGGGTGGGGGATCCGCTTGCCAACAACTGATCTGTAATGAACGAAAGAAAGACCAAATCTGCTTCAAGATAAAAGGATAACAATGATCGAGGTGAGGGGAAATGGAATTTGTAATTGTTAAAACCAATATTGTGAATGTGGCGGCAGATGCTGTGGTGTTGCCAGCCAATCCGATGCTGCGGGAAGGAAGCGGTGCTTCCGCTGCTATCTTTGAAGCCGCAGGCAGGAAGCAGCTTGCCAAAGCATGCAGTGAATTCGGGAAGATTGCGGTTGGCTCAGCTGTTCCGACACTTGCTTATGATCTGAATGCGAAATATATCATCCATGCAGTCGTTCCGATATGGATTGACGGAAAGCACAATGAGTATGATCTTCTGAGTTCCGCCTACCTTTCCGCTTTGAATGTGGCAGATGTGATGGGGTGCAGTTCCATTGCATTTCCATTGCTTGCCTCCGGCAACAATGGCTATGATCTGGAACTGGCATTCCGAATCGCAAAGGAAAGCATCAATTCATTTCAGGGAGTTTCTGTAGCGAAAGTAATACTAGTGATTTACGGGAATCGTATCGCCTCAATCGTAGAATCACTTGGATACAATGTGAATGTAATACCTGAAGGTATTCGTAAAGAAGAACAGAAATTTGCCCATAAAGCAAAAATGAAAAAACTTGCTGCAGAAGGGAAGGAAATTGCAGAAATGTTTCTGGAAAACCAGCTGCAGAAAGGACTTGATTATCTCAAAGACGAAAAGAACCAGGAAAAACTGATCGAGTTGGGAATCAATATTGTAAAGAAAGTGTTAAATGCAAACAAAGATTCAGAATGATATGCTGCAGATGAACTGTATGTCTATGATCGTGATAATCGTTACTGGTGAAGATAAAACGTTTTGAAAAATCCATGAGATGCCAGGCGCTGCAGACAGAAGACAGAAAGCATCCGGAAACAGCTGAACGGAGAACTTGCATCCGTGAATGCAGACCAGAAGGACGCGGAGAAAGTGGATGCTTCGAACCTTCGCATGGATGACCTCGGGGTGGTGGACCCGCTTGTGGAAAACTGATCTGAAGAAGGAGGAAACGGAATACATAGGGGCAAGAGGATGAACTGTCCCTGTTTTTTCCGGTTATGAAAAAAAGACCTGTCGCCCCGGAGATCTCGAAACGATCTACGAAGTGTGACAGGCCAGTGTGTGCTGATTACTTTGTTTCGGAATCTGAAACAGGTTCATCTTCCAGTCTGGAGTTCTCTGCGCTGTCTTCCGGAGCGGAGATTTCTTCGTTTTCTCCGTTTGCAGTTTTGGTACTCTTCGCTAATGCTTCGTCGAGAGCAGCTTCTTCTTTTTTGACATCTTCCAGTAAGGCTTCCTGCTTTTTCGCATTTGCCAGTGCGTCTTCCGCTGCGTCGGTTGCCTGATCCATGGCGTTCGTCAGGATTTTCGGAAGTACATATGCGGCCGCTGCACAGACCGCAAGCATAGCTGCAGCTTTCAGTAATTTCATCATACCCTCCTATTCGCCGGCTGTATGTAATATCCGGTGTTCCATTTTATTGTAGTCACATTTTTTGAGATTCGGTCACAATCTTTTTTGCATGCATGCGGTATAGCGAATTGCCGGAGCCTGTATAACGCTGTCAACGCATTGCTTCTGCATTCTGTATTTCCTCCTGCTGCACAGTTTCTGCGCTCCTTCCGTTAACAGAACGGGAGGATACTGAAATCCCCCGGATGGGATATGGCGGTTTCTGATGATTTCCCGTAGAATGAAGAAAAGAGATCACAGAAGAAAAGGAGTGTTGCTGAAAATGAAGTACAATTACTGCCCTGTATGCGGAGAAAAGCTTCCGCCGCATCATTTTGGAAAACTCTGCAAAAACTGCGCAAAGAAGGAATTCACAAAGAAAGCGGTCGGTACGGTTGTGGCTGTGGGAATCACGGCGGCAGTCGGAGCCGGTGTCTATTATTATGTGAAGCATCATAAGAAGGAAGTCGCTGGTGCTGCGGCAGCCCTTGCGACCAAGGCACTGGAGCTGGAACTGCATAAGCTTGCGGAAGAACCAAAGATCATGCTGGATCTTGCAAAGCAGGTTTACCGGGCAAAAGAGAAAATTCCTGCCTGAGTTGACTTTCTTCTCAAAAACAGAGTCCTGCATAACTGTTTCTGCCGGAACTGAAACTGCAGAGGCAGTTTTTTTGCGGCTTCTGACAATCCGGTGAAGGAGGGAGCGCTGTGCCTGGGCATCGAAAAAACAGACGGGCTGTTTTCCCGTCTGTCAGGCATCGATTTCTGTCTGTTCTGTGTTCAGCACAGTAATACACAGTCTTCCTTCTCTGCGTGCGGTTCTTTTACTCGGTGGAACTGCAGGCCTGGCTGTACAGGGCTTCCAGCATTTCCGGGGTTACAGAACGGCGCTCGTTGTATATCACTTCACCCTTGCGGTTAAGTACGATCGTCTGAGGAATGGTAGTAGATCCGTTGACAATGTTCCAGACGGTATTGTCATCGGGATCGACCGCAATCCGGAACGAGAACTTCTTGTCGGAAAGGAAGTCATCCACATCGGTGGACGCAAGGGAATTATGCACTGCAATCACAGAAACATCATCCGCATGTTTCTCTGCAAATTCACTGAAATAAGGAAGTTCCATTACACAAGGGGTGCAGTAGGTTGCCCAGAGGTTGATGAAGGTGATCTTCCCGCGTTCTTCTGCCAGATGGAATTCGCTTCCATCCAGGCAGGTAATGGTGAAGTCGCCAAGCTGATTTCCGACTTCATAGCCGATCGGCGCATCGCTGTGCCAGTCAGCTGCGGGTTCACTTCCCGGATCTTCTGTCTGCACTGCAGCAGGTTCCGGTTCCTTTACTGCTGTGGTTACAGATTTCTTAAGCGAAGGATCCAGCACATTGAACCAGATCAGTGCGAGTACAAGTACAATGATCGCTGCTGTCCAGGCTGTTTTTTCACGTTTCTTCTGTGTTTCTCTGACTTCCGGCTGATTGGTTTCAGGCGAAAGAAGCGAGATTTTTCCGGCTTTCATGGAGATTGCCTTTGCTGCGCAGGTGTCCATGCAGCGGGCGCAGTGAATGCATTCGTGATCGCCGACATGGCGCACATCCATGCCGCAGCGGGCAGTACACATGCCGCAATGCGTGCATTTTGATTCATCAACCCGGACGCCGACAATACAGAACCGGTTGAACAGGCTGTAGATCGCGCCGAGCGGGCAGATAAACCGGCAGAAGCTGCGGTAGCAGAAGACGCAGGCAAGACTGATAACCAAAAGGACGATGAACTTTCTGGTAAAGAGAATGCCAAGCTGTCCGAAGAGGCCTCTGTTGCTGGGGGCAGACAGCAGGCTGATTGCGCCTTCGAAGGTACCGGCCGGGCAGATGTATTTGCAGAAGCCGGGAAGGGGAATGTCGTATTTCAGACCGTACCATAACGGAAGACCGACCGCAAACACCAGAAGAATGACATACTTCAGATAGATCAGCGCCCGTGTGATACTGTTCTTGCGGAGCTTGGGCGTCGGTATTTTATGCAGCAGTTCCTGCAGCAGGCCGAGCGGACAGATCCAGCCGCAAATCGTGCGGCCAAGCGTAATGCCGAACAGCAGCAGGATGCCCATCATATACCATCCGGCGGTATGGTCGAGAGAGCCCAGCGCGTTCTGCAGAGAACCCAGCGGGCAGGCCCCGATTGCCCCGGGGCAGGAGTAGCAGTTGAAACCGGGAACGCACGTGTATTTCGCATTTCCCGTATAGATCTCGCCTTCGATGAATCCGCGCACATGCGCGTTGTAGAGAAGTGCGCTGTACAGCTGCACCAGACGCCGTTTCGAAGGCCGGTGGGATTCCCACCAGGACGTCTTTTCCATTACATTGTTATCCAAGGCCGACACACTCCGTGCAGATATTCACTGCCTTAATGAGAACATCACGGGCGCCGCCGTTGGCAATGCCCATAATGATAAATACGACTGCGAGAACAACCAGCGCGGTTCTTGCGATTGTTAGGGTCTGCGGTTTGAGTTCCGGGCTCCTGATCTGCTTCGGCTCTCCTTCATGTGCAGGTGCCTGACGGCTCAGCTCGATTTCCTTCTTCAGGCTCTGATCCTTCAGAATGAAGCTGACGGCGAGAGAAGCGATCGCAAGAGACATCCAGGGCAGGCAGTTGGACGCCATGGCGTAGAACATGCCTTCGAGATCTGTCTGCGGAAAGTTTCCGGGTCTTGTGAAATACAGCAGTACCGGCACCAGCAGTAGTGCGAATGCAGTCCAGCCGGCAATCGTGATGATTCGCTGTTTCTGTTCTTCCTTCTGCATCTCATCCGTAACCTCCTTGCGAAGCACGGAAAGATCACGGAGGTTTTCCTGATCCATTACAGGCTTGTCTGCGTCCTCATCACGGATTCCCTTTACGGATGCGTAAACGCTCACCGCAAGGGAAAGCAGAACAAGCGGCAGAACATACGGAACCCAGGCCTGTACGGCTTCCGGAGTGTAGATCCATGCAAGCACATCGCTTGCAGCCCGCGCATTCAATCCGCGGGTGTAGATCGATATTGCCGCAAAGGACATCAGACCGCACAGCGCGACACAGATCAGGGCCTGGACTATCAGAATCCATCTGTTTCCCTTCATAAACCAATATCCCTTTCTTCTGCATATGTTTCTGTCAGAGTGACAGAAACATAAAACGCAGATTCATTTGTCAAAATTATACACGCTTGTGAATGTGTAAGAAGAGTTTCTGCGGGAAAGAATCCGCTCTGCTGATCGTATGCACTGCGGGCGAAGATGGCGGAGACGTACAGAAAATCAGAAGCACTGCCCCAGGGCAGATGGAAACCTGTGCGTTTCCGCTGCACAATTCGATGAAATCTTACGCTTTGTATCGCGCCAGCTGAATTTCTTGAAAAAAATGACGTAATGCGGAATGCGCGCAAACCATGCGGGCTGAAACGTTTCCAAGACAGGGGCGGAGGACGCTTGCCCGCTATGCACAGGATAGGAATTCTGTTGATGTCTGCGGAAAATGTATTGCCATTAGTGCGAAACATGAAAGAAAAGAAACGGAGGAACGAAAGAATGAAGTTGATTCTCACCGCACTTACTCTGGTTGTGCTTCTTATCGGATGCGGAGGCTACAAACCTCCTGTGGAAAACAAACCGGAAGAAACTGCACCGGAAGCGAGCAAACCGGCGGTGCGGCCACAGTCCTCTGCACCGAGGGAGGCGACGCTAAGCATAAGCCAGGAGCACAGCCTCGTGCTGTGACGTCAGGACTGGCTGAGTGAGCTGCAAACTCTATAACCATTAAGGGATACACGAAGCTTTGGCAAGCATC
>JAFYGX010000164.1 GCA_017543025.1 Solobacterium sp. | reverse complement strand
TCTTCGGGCATTACATTGTTCTCCGGCGTAAGAATACGCTGGGAAGATGTGGCGGATGAGGAAGGCCGGGACTGATTTCGTTTTGTAAATAACGGCGCATCATCTTCCGGAATGACATTATTCTCCGGCGTAAGAAAACGCTGGGAAGTTGTCACAGAAGCGGAAGACCGGGACTGATTTCGTTTTGTAAATACCGGAACATCATCTTCCGGCATGACATTATTCTCAGGCGTAAGTATACGCTGGGATTTTTTTGCGGATGCATTCTGATTCCTGCGAACAGTGAATGCGGGCTTTTTTGCTTCTTCCTGAGCGGGACTGGCTTCGGATGAAACAGGTCTGCGGGAGGTAGTTTTCGAAGAACCGGTCCGGTTCTGCTTTACCGTGAAAACCGGTTTTTTTGTTTCCTTTCCTATTCCATTGCTTTCCGTGCGGGAAGCGGAAGAGGAAGCGACTGTACCATACGGAGAAACAATCGTGCCGGAATATCCGGAATCAGAAGCAGAAGTCTTTTCAGCCGGCTGACTGGCAGCGGAAGAAGCATTTGCCTGCTCTTTTGTTTTTTTGGCATTCATCCGCTGTATTTCAGACGAAGTCATTTCCCGTGTCGTAACAGGATCTTCGAAAAACGAGAGATCATAAGGTGAAAATACACGGTTCGTACTGATGGTCTGCCGTTTCGAGGGGGTCGGAACAGCAGTAAATGAAGTGGTATTTTCCGTACCGCTGTCAGAAGACAGCGAGTTCATATTGAGAGTGCCGGTTGGAACACGGACAGATTTTCCGCCGATCGTACCGCGCGAAAAAACAGTGCCGGTTTCAGCGGAACTGCGCCTGCGGCGATTGGTATATAGCGCAGAAGAGAAAAAATCATTATCACTGATTTCTTCTTCTGAATCCTGTTTGTTCTGAAAATCATCCATAATAAAAACCCCCGAAAAACTTCGATTCATTTTACCATGAATTAATGAAGGAAATGCGACATAAGGTTAAATAATGATCTGTCATTCCTCAGAACGATCTGTGCCTGCAGGCAGAAAAGCAGGCGGTTTCTCGCTTTCCAGTTCTGATGGTAATGGTAATATAGAACTATGCCTGCTCATCTGATGGTACGGAGCTGTTATACATTGCTTGGCAGTACAATCCGTATCCGGGAACTTGTACAGAACGCAAAAAATCTCGGCTTTTCTTCCGTTGCACTGACCGATCGGAATGTGATGTACGGCGCAGCCTCTTTTGCTCATGCCTGCTCAGAAGCCGGTATTAAGCCGCTGTTCGGTCTGGAACTTGATGTGCAGATCGAAGCTGACACCGTTCCGTTTCTTCTGCTGGCAAAGACGAATACCGGATTTCGGAATCTGATGCATTTATCATCGCTTTACTGCTGCGAAGAAAAACCGGTTCCGTTTGAACAGTTCAGGGATTCTCTGGAAGGAATCTTCCTGATCGTCTATGCGGAAGGCGGCTGGTTTGATTCACCGATGATTCTGGAAAATACAGAAGCAATTTCTGAAAAACTGAGCTGGCTGAAAGAAGCGCTTCCGCCGTTTGATGTGGCAATGTCCTTTATGGAGGCGCCGCTGTGGCAGAAGAAGAATCAGAATGTCCGCAGTGTATGCAGAAAGATGAAGATTCATACCTGCGCTCTCAGCAAAGTATTTTATCTCGGCAGAAACGATGCGGTCCTGATCCAGATGATGGAATGCATAAAACTGCAGCTGTTCTATCCGGATTCTGCTCATCCTGCTGTTAACGGAAGACACATGCTTTCAATTCCGGAAATGGAAGCGCTGTATCCGGAAGATGAGCTGCAGCGAACAGATGAGATCGCGGCAATGTGTCATGCGGAAGCGATCATCAGCACAACCAGTATTCCGTCATTTCCCGTACCTGCAGAAGTGACGTCAGATCAGTATCTGACGAAACTCTGTCTTGCCGGTCTGAATAAGCGTCTGAACGGACAGATGAAGGAAGAGTACCGGCAGCGTCTGAAATACGAACTGGATACGATTATCCGGATGCATTTTTCCGATTATTTTCTGATTGTATATGACTTTATCCGCTACGCCCGGAAAAAGGGGATCTGTGTGGGACCGGGAAGGGGTTCGGCAGCGGGGTCGCTTGTTGCCTATTGTCTCGGCATTACCATGATTGATCCGATCAGATATGGGCTGCTGTTTGAGCGGTTTCTGAATCCGTCGCGTGTCACAATGCCCGATATTGATACGGATATTCCGGATGACAGGCGGGAAGAAGTGATTCAGTATGTGGCGGAAAAGTACGGTCTGAATCACACCGCAAGCATTGTGACGTTCAATACCTTCGGTGCCAAACAGGTGCTCCGTGATACGGGAAGAGCGCTGAAGATTGATCAGAGAGATATTGACATGCTGTGCCGGATGATTCCGAATCAGGTAAAAATCACTCTCAGAGAAGCCCTTGTCAGTAACCCGAAACTGAAACAGGTGGTGGCGGCAGAGAAACGTTACCGGGAGCTGTTCTGGTTTGCGATGCGACTGGAAGGACTTCCCAGACATACCAGTATTCATGCCGCGGGAATTGTTCTGTCCGGCAGACCGCTGGAAGAAGTGATCCCGGTCATGAAACAGGAAAGCGGAATGATGACCAGCCAGTTTTCTGCCGAATATCTGGAAGAACGGGGTCTAATCAAAATGGACTTTCTCGGCCTGCGGAACCTGTCGATGCTTGCGTCAATGGAGAAGAAGATTTCGGAAGAGTCACCGACATTTTCGCTTCGGACAATACCGGAATGGGATGCCCCCACTCTTAAACTGTTCTGCAAGGCGGATACCAGCGGCATATTTCAGTTTGAATCCGAAGGGATGAAGCGGCTTCTGCGGCAGATACAGCCGGGAAAGTTTGAAGATATCGTCGCTGCCATGGCGCTTTACAGACCGGCAAGCACAGACAGTATTCCAACCTATATCCGCAACAAGCAGAATCCAGCTGAAATTCGATACCCTTCCAGAGAACTGGTTCCGGTACTAGAGGAAACCTATGGGGTAATGGTGTATCAGGAGCAGGGAATGAAAACCGCTCAGATCGCTGCCGGGTTTTCACTTGCAGATGCGGACAGACTGCGCAAGGCGATGTCCAAGAAAAATGAAAAAGAACTTCTGGCTATGAAGGATTCGTTTGTCAGCGGCTGCCGCCGAAACGGGTATTCAAAGGAGCAGGCAGAAGAACTGTTTGAACTGGTCCGCCGGTTCGGCGGGTATGGCTTCAATAAGTCACATGCGGTAGCCTATGGGCGGATTGCATGGGAAAGTGCGTTTATCAAAGCAAATTATCCGCTCTGTTTCTACAGCAGTCTGATTGATTCAACGCTTGGCGACAGCCAGAAGATCTCACAGTATGTGGATGAACTTCGCCGCAGAGGCATCCGGGTAGAGAGACCGGATGTGAATTCTTCCTGCAGTATGTGTTCGGCAGAAGAATCCAGTATCCGGCTTCCGATCAGCGTGATCAGAGGGGTTGGAAGTCATGTTGCGGATGTGATTGAACAGGAACAGCAGAAACGGCCGTTTACGGATTTCTTTGACTTTATTGCACGGATTTCCGTCTGTCGGGTCACGCGGACAGTCTTTGAATCTCTGATCGATGCCGGTGCGCTGGATTCCTTTCATGAGACAAGAACCACGATGCGGGAAGGACTTGATGAAGCGATCGCCTATGCAGAACTCATCCGGATTGATGACAGCAAAGGTGTTCAGCTGAACTTTGACATTGTTTCAAAGCCATCTCTGATGAAGCGATACGATGAAAAGGAAGAGATCCGGGAACGGGAAATGGCTGTGCTTGGCTTTACGCTCGGCGAACATCCGATCATTGATGTGCGGAGAAAAAACGGGATCATGCGGGATGTGCTGGTAAATCTCAAGTCGGAGCAGGGAACGGTAAAGGGGTTCGGTTATGCGGATTCATACCGTACGCATCAGACAAAGCGAGGAGCAAGGATGGCATTCATGCACGTGAACGATGAAACGGCAGATCTCGATCTTCTGATCATGCCGAAGCAGTTCGAGCAGTATTCCGCAAACCTCAGGAAAGGAATTTATATTCTGTTTGATGGTAAAATGACGGATGACGGAAAATGCATCGTAAATACACTGAAAACTGTACAGTAAAGGAGGTAGAACTATGCCAGGGCTGCTGATCGTAGATGATGAAAAGAATATCCGGGAAGTGGTAAGGGAATATGCGAATCTGAACGGATATCACACCGATGAAGCGGAAGACGGAATCCAGGCGGTGGAACTTGTGAAGGAAAACCGGTATGACTGTGTGATTCTCGATATCATGATGCCGAAACTGGATGGCTTTTCCGCCTGCAAGCAGATCCGGCAGATCCAGGATGTGCCGATTATCATGTTGTCGGCACGGCAGGAAGAATATGACAAACTGTTCGGGTTTGAACTTGGTGTAGTCGATTATGTTGTAAAGCCGTTTTCCCCGAAGGAACTGATGGCACGTGTGAAGGTAGCGATTGAACGTTCACGGAAAGCGGACAGTACATTGATGGAATTCGGCGGTCTGCGGATCGATTCCGCCGGCAGAAGCGTGAGTGTGGACGGCGTAAGGGCAAATCTTACCCCGAAGGAGATCGACCTGCTGATCTACATGGCAGAACACCGCAATACAGCACTTTCCCGCACAAAGCTTCTGGAAGAAGTATGGAATTACGACTATTTCGGCGATGACCGGACGGTTGATACACATATCAAAATGCTGAGGCATAATCTCGGTCCGTATCGGGACTATATCGTTACTGTCAGAGGAATGGGGTATAAATTTGAAGCTTGATCGGCATGGTATACGATTTTCGATCTGGGCGTTCTTTTTCCTGTTTGCACTTGGTGTGGTACTGCTGCTGGGAATTCTTCAGTTCTCGCTGATCAAGCCCTACTATCGTCACAGCAAAATTCAGACCGTCAAGGAAGTCGGCGACCAGATTCAGGAGTATGTGATTGAGGATAACGGAAACAGCGCAGCACAGAACAGCGCTTTTCAGCTTGCGGTAGACAACAATGTATGCGTTGCGATCTACAATACCAACGGAAACCTGATTTATTCGGCAGATTCACTCGGGAGCGGATGTGTATTTCATGCCGGTGCATCCACTGATGGTTCGGTAAATACGTCAGACGGGAAGGCTATGAAAGAGTTGCTCGATTCTTCCGGGGGTGAGACAAGCCTGAATCTCTTCAACCGCCGCACCGGACAGGATATGGTGGTTTACGGAAGACGGATCGACATGAATCTTGCAAGTTTCTACCTGTTTGTAAATTCACCGCTGGAGCCTGTTGATTCCATCGTCAGTTTTTTCGGCCGGCAGTATATTCTCTTTACGCTGATCGTGATCCTGTTTGCTTCCGTGGTATCACTGATTATTTCTACTCTGATCTCACGGCCGATCGTAAAAATGAACAGTGAAGCAGGGAAACTTGCTGCAGCGGATTATTCCTGCCGGTTTGAAGGCGGCGGCTTTACCGAGACAAGAGAGCTGGCGGATTCACTGAATAATGCGACGCATCAGCTGTCCAAGATTGATGAGCTTCGCAAGGATCTGATTGCGAATGTATCACATGACATCAAAACACCTCTGACATCGATCCGCGCGTATGCGGAAATGATCCGTGATATTTCCGGAAACAACCCGCAGAAGCGGGAAGATCATCTGAATGTTATCATTTCAGAAGCGGATTATCTGGATCATCTGGTCGTCGATATGCGTGAACTTTCCAAGCTGCAGAGCGGTGCCTATGTGCTTAACCGGACGAATTTTGATCTGGCAGAAGTAATCCGTGAGGTTGTACGTCTGAATGCTGTCATGATTGAGGAAGGGGCACTGCATGTCAGGATTGAAAGCCCCGAAGCGCTGATCGTATACGGCGACAAGACAAAGATCACCGAAGTGATCTATAACTTTCTGTCCAATGCGATCAAGCATTCACCGCGCGATACGGAGATCATTATCCGAGCGTACATCGAATCGGACGAGGAAACCGTCCGGGTTGAAGTGGAAGATAATGGCGAAGGAATTCCGGAAGAAGAAATTCCGCTTATCTGGGACAGATATCAGAAATCCAGCCGTTCCTTTTCACGTTCGATGTCTTCAACCGGTCTTGGCCTTTCCATTGTCAAAGCGATACTTGACAGTCACGGTGCAACTTACGGTGTGATCTCAAAGAAAGAAAAAGGTGCGCTGTTCTGGTTTGAACTGAAAAATCCGAAGGAGGAAATCGAGTCATGAGTGATTATCTCTATGCCACCCCGTACAGGATTAAACAGAATCCTGATATGTATCATTTCAGCAGTGATACAGAACTGCTGGGGCGTTTTCTGAAACTGAATTCCGCAGACCGCGTACTGGATGCCGGTACAAACAACGGTGCTCTGCTCTGTTATGCGGCAATGTGGAACCCGGCTTCAATGGCGGGAATTGACCTGTTTCCGGAAGTGATTGCACTGGCGGAGGAAAATCTTGAACGGAACGGAATCGATGCGGAGCTGAAGGCAGTCCGGCTGCAGGATTATATGCATGAACCATTTGATGTGATCATCTGCAATCCGCCTTATTTTACAAACCCAAACGAAAAACTGAAGAAAGAAAATCATTATCTCAGAGCTGCCCGGCATAATGATTATCTGAAGCCTGAGGAGCTGTTTTCCAATTCCGCCAGACTTCTTGAAGATGGCGGCAGACTGAATCTCATCATACCGGCTGACAGCTGCAGAACTTTCTTTTCAGCCGCGTTTGAAAACGGGTTTTCGCTGATGCGCTTCTGTCCGGTATATACGGAGAAGGGAGGAGTACTCCGACGCGTGCTGCTTGAATTCATCCGGAATCCTTCCGCTTCGCTTGAGGTGCAGCTGCCGGTATATCTCGATCAACTCCATGATCCGCTCGCCCGCAATGATCTTCTGAAAAATCGATACAGTTCTGCAGAATAAATGCGGAAGGCAGGAATATTCACAGAAAACGGTTGACGCACTGCAGGCGGAATGGTAATATTCTTCTGTTTCAGTCCTCTTGAATGAGGTCTGTAACCGCTCAGAAAAGGGAAAAAGTGTGAAAACCCCCTTAATGGCGCGTCTTAAGATATGCAGTCAGGAGGTGTAATTTGATGTACGCAGTTATCGAAACAGGCGGAAAGCAGGTCAAGGTCGAAAAGGATCAGGCCATTTATGTGGAAAAGCTCAATGTTGAGCCGGGTGAGACCGTAGTATTTGACAAGGTTGTTCTTGTCAGTGATGCGGCAACGAAGATTGGTACTCCTTATGTAGAAGGCGCCAAAGTTACCTGCACAGTTGAAAAGCAGGGTAAAGAACGTAAGATCCATATCTTCAAATACAAGCCGAAAAAAGGCAGCACCCGTCGTCGTCAGGGACATCGTCAGCCGTATACAAAGCTAATCGTTAACGCGATCGAGGCCTGACATGATCCGGGCAGTGCTTACCGTCGAGAAAGGCGAGATCCGGGCTCTTTCCATCAGCGGCCATTCCGGCAGTGCTGAGTATGGCAGGGATCTGATCTGCGCTGCGGTAAGTGCCATAGGCTTCGGAATCTGTAATGCGCTGGATGAACTGGGAAGCAGTGCGAAGTGTGAAGTAAACAGCAATCAGATCAGAATCAGTGAATGCGGTTCTGATGCGCTCACGCAGACCATACTGCAAACCGCAGTGATTCAGCTCAGAACAGTGGAAGAAGGAAACACGGAGTTTTTGAGCATAAAGGAAAACGGAGGAGTATAACCATGAAATTCAGATTAGATATTCAGTTCTTCGCATCCAAGAAAGGTGTTTCTTCGACAAAGAACGGCCGTGATTCTGCTGGTCGTCGTCTTGGTGCAAAAGTTGCGGATGGACAGTTCTGCACAGCTGGTTCGATTATTTACCGGCAGCGCGGTACACGGATCTATCCGGGAAAGAATGTCAGCCGCGGCGGTGATGATACATTGTTCGCTACTGCAGCCGGAGTCGTTAAATACGAACGTCTCGGCCGTGATAAGAAGCAGGTATCTGTTTACCCGCAGGCATAAGAACAGACAGAAGCCCCTGACATTGCAGGGGCTTTACTTATATCAGGAAACAATAATCAGATAATTATGAGGATTTTATGATTGATTTTATAAAAATAAAAGTGAAGGCAGGAGATGGGGGGAAAGGCTGTGTTGCCTGGCGTCATGAAAAATTCTACCCAAACGGAGGCCCGTTCGGCGGTGACGGTGGCCGCGGAGGTCATGTTTATATCGAAGTTGATACCAATGAAACAACACTGACCAAGCTTCGGTTTACGCATTCTGTGAAAGCAGGAAACGGTGAAGGCGGAAAAATAAAGAAAATGCACGGGGCTGACGGTGAAGATGTAATACTCAAGGTTCCGCTTGGCACAATGGTGCGCAATGCACAGAACGGAGATCTGCTTGCAGATCTGACCAGACCGCATCAGATTGTACTGATCGCAAAAGGCGGAAAAGGCGGACTTGGAAATGCGCACTTTGCAACGGCAAGAAATGATGCGCCGGAATATGCCCAGCCGGGAGAAATCGGTGAAAAACTTGAACTGCAGCTTGAGCTGCGTCTGCTCGCGGATGCCGGTCTGATCGGGTTTCCTTCTGTCGGAAAATCAACCTTTCTTTCAGCTGTTACCAGAGCAAAGCCGCAGATTGCGGCCTATCCGTTTACAACACTTGATCCGAACATCGGCGTGGTTTCACTGCCGGATGAAAGAAGCTTTGTGCTGGCCGACATGCCTGGCCTTATTGAAGGCGCGGCAGAAGGCAAAGGACTCGGGCATGAATTTCTGCGGCATATCCGCCGCTGCCGGGTGCTGATTCACGTAATCGATATGAGCGGGGAGGAACGGGATCCGCTTGATGACTACCGGATCATCAACGAAGAGCTTTACGGTTATGATGAAGAGCTCAAAGACCGTCCGCAGATCATAGCAGCAAACAAAATGGATGCGGACAATGCGGCAGAAAATCTGGAACGATTCAAAAAAGCCTATCCGGGGCTTGATGTATTTCCCTGCAGTACTCTGATGCATCAGGGGATCGATGAAATCCTTTATGCTGCGATGGACCGGATCGAAGATGAGCGCCGGAAAGCGGAAGAAGATACTTCGGAAAAAGAAGAAGTTGTTGTATACCGTTATGAACCGAAGCGTCCCGATTTTAAAATCATCAATCTCGGAAACCGCAGATGGAAGGTTGAAAGCGCAAAGGTAGATCGTCTTGCTGAGCAGGTAAATTTTGATAACGCAGATGATACCTATGCATTTGCACACACACTTGCAAAGATGGGAATTGACAGTGCATTGAAAGATGCCGGATGCAAAGAGGGAGATCAGGTCATTGTCGGAACCTATATCATGGATTACACCGAGTGAAAGGAGTCCTGAATGATTGCATTTATCAAGGGAACGGTGCAGAGTTACGGCACTGACTGGCTGATTATTGACCATGGGGGTATGGGATGGAAGGTTGCCTATGCCCATACGGATCAGATTCATCTCAACGAAGAGATCATGGTCTATACCTATCTTCACTATACCGAAGCGGAGATGTCGCTGTACGGATTTGAAAGCCAGCAGGAGATGGATCTGTTTCTGCGTCTGATTTCTGTCAAAGGACTCGGACCGAAGACGGCAATGAATATGCTTGCGAAATCATCTTCCGACAAAATCATTGCGGCAGTAGAAGCCGGTGATGTCAAGGTTCTGAAATCAATGCCCGGTATCGGGGCAAAAACAGCCAGTCAGATTGTTCTTGATCTGAAAGGAAAACTTGTTCCGGTAGCGAACCGGACAAATGCGAAAGCAGATGAGACAGCGTATCCTCCGCAGATTGAAGAAGCCTGCGAAGCGCTTCGCAATCTTGGATACCGGCAGTCAGATCTCAACGCTGCTGCAGATTATATGAGCAGAAATCCGCAGGAATCTACCGAGAAATATCTGAAGCTCGGTCTGCAGTTTCTGCTGAAGAAGAATCTTGGAGGGTAATCTATGGCAGAAGAAAACAGCCGGCTGATGTCCGGTGAATCGTCAGGCGAAGAAGAAGAAAGTCTCCGTCCTGCTACGCTGGAAGAATATATCGGTCAGGATGCATTGAAAGAAAATCTCCGGATTTTCATTCAGGCTGCACTGCAGCGGAATGAAAGTCTTGATCATGTGCTTCTTTACGGGCCGCCGGGACTTGGGAAGACAACGCTGTCCTATATCCTGGCGCATGAGATGCATACCGGAATCCGGGTGGCCAGCGGCCCCAGCATTGAAAAAGCCGGTGATCTGGCAGCAATTCTTTCCGTACTTGAACCCGGTGATATTCTCTTCATCGATGAGATTCACCGGCTTCCGAAAGTTGTGGAAGAAGTCCTTTATCCGGCTATGGAGGATTTCTGTATTGATATCATCGTCGGCAAGGAAGCAGGAAGCCGCAGCGTACGTCTCGATCTTCCGCCGTTTACATTAGTCGGGGCTACAACGCGGGCAGGTGATCTTTCTTCTCCGCTGCGCGACCGCTTCGGTATTATTTCCAAGCTGGAATACTACAGCCATGATCAGCTCGCCTCCATCGTACGCAGAACATCACGTGTGCTCGGGGTTGAGATTGAGGAAGATGCGGTATATGAAATTGCCCGGCGGAGCAGAGGCACACCGCGAATTGCGAACAGGCTGCTGAGACGGATCCGCGATTTTGCCCAGATCTGGAACAACGGTCTGATTTCCGCGGATGTCGCCCAGCGCAGTCTGGACCGCCTGCATGTTGATTCACTTGGTCTTGATGAAGTGGATATCCGCTATCTAAAGGGTATTATTGAACGTTATCATGGCGGGCCTGTAGGTCTTGACGCACTGGCAAATGCGATCAGTGAGGAAACCACAACACTGGAAGATGTCTATGAACCGTATCTGATACAGATCGGGTTTGTAAATCGCACGAGCAGAGGAAGGGTGGCTACGCCTGAAGCGTATCAGCATCTTGGAATTCCGATGACTTCCGGACGTCAGTCTGTACTTTTCTGATAACAGCCGCTTAAAGCAGAGCAGGACAAGTGTTCTGCTTTTTTTCCTGTTTGTGTTGTTCAGGGAACGTATTAGAATAATAGCCATGGGTGAAATGAACCCCCGCAGCAAACTGCGGGCCATGAAGCGGCGGTATTTCTTTTCGACTGCTGCGGTATATCTGTTTCTGTTTATTCTGTTATATCTCATAGCAGAAGTTTTTTTCATGATTTTTGAAATTTCTCCGTATCCGAAACTTGCAGCGATGATCAGTCTGTTTTTTCTCTCTGCGTTCTGTTCCGACCGGCTGATCAATCACGTTTTCAAAGAGCACTGGCGACGGGAAGCACCGGATCTGTTCGATGCGATCAAAGCACCGGAGCCTGCCTATATAGAAGAGCAGCCGCAGCCGGAGAATCAGGAAACGGCACCTGCGGAAAAGAAGAAGGGATTATCTGCGCTGATCCCCCGGTTTCGCTCTGCCTCCTCATCATCTGCCCTGATAAAACGTCCGGCCGGTACGGTCGCAGAATCAGCCGGAGACAAGCAGTATTCTGCTTCGGAAAAACGCAAAGATGAGACAGACCATCCGGAAATGCAGCATAGCTGGAAAGGAATGGATGAGATGGATACCATCGGGTTTACCGATGCGCTGATCAATCTGAATAATGATAATCAGAATCCGGATAACGTACCTGAAGGAAATGATTATGAGAAGCCTGAGCCTGACAAAACCGACACACCGGCAGTCCGCAGTTCTTCTGGCAGCAGTGAAAATCAGCGCAGGCGGAAAACGGAACACAGATCAGAACAGGCATCCAGAAAGACAGTTCCGGATGATTCACAGTCCGCGGATGGGAAACTGCGCGGGAAGTCGGCTGTGTCTTCTGAACACACGAACGATACCGCTGAAGCGGCTGGGGAAAAGCGTTCGCTGTTTCAGCGGAAAAAACACGCCGGTACAGATACGGATACAACACACAGACCGCACGAATCCCGCAGGAAGAAGGCTGCCGAACGAAAACTGCAGCGGGAAGCAGACAAACAGAAAAATGCCCGCCCGAAACAGCAGACAGGAAGACATACCGGATCACGGAATGAGATGGGGGAAGCTGCAAAAGCAGAATCGCTCAGAAGCTCACGGAAACAGACAGAATCGCGTCAGCTGCAGCGCATCCGGCCGGCTTCCCTGAAACATACGCAGGCCTCCCGTACGATACAGGGTGAGAAAAACAGGAGTCAGTCAGGCTGGAAGGATCTCGGGGAAATGGATACGGTTGAATTTACCGATGCGCTGATGAAGCTGGAACAGATTTCGACAGTACCGGCTCCTTTGAAACGAGCCGAAACAGGTTCTGCCGGAAAGGGAACGGCAGGGAAAGAACCGCGTCGGAAACAGAAAAAACGCTGAACAGAAAACAGATCTGACAGGCGGTCTGTACATGAAGAAAACCGGAAGATTTCTGTCTTTCCGATTTTTCTTCCGGAACAGAAGTTGAAAAAGACTTGCGCTTTGTCTATAATTCGGGTTAGCGAAGATCGGAACAAGTAAGGAAAGTTGCGGTTCTCAAAGAGAGCTTTCAGCCTGGTGAAAGAAAGCAGAACGGATTTTCCCGAAGTCCTCCGGGAGCATCTATTCCGAACGATACGTAAGAATAGACGGCGTCCGCACGTTACGCGGTTTGAGAAGCAAGCAAAGGTGGTACCACGCTGACAGCGTCCTATGCAGAGGACGTTTTTCTTTGCTTGGGAAAGGGGAGAAAATGAAAGAAAATCTGGCACCGAAATACGATCATTCTTCCATTGAAGAGGGTCGTTACGATGAATGGGTCAGCAAAGGCTATTTTGAAGCCGGTGACAAATCCAAAGATCCGTTCACCATTGTAATTCCGCCGCCGAACGTCACCGGTATTCTGCATATCGGTCATGCATGGGACAACACACTGCAGGACATCATTTCCCGTTACAAGCGGATGCAGGGATACGACATGCTGTATCTGCCGGGAATGGACCATGCCGGCATCGCCACACAGGCACGGGTTGATGCCCGTCTGAAGTCCGAGGGCATTTCCCGCTATGATCTTGGAAGAGAAAAATTTCTGGACCGTGCATGGGAATGGAAAGAAGAGTATGCCGCAACGATCCGCAGACAGTGGGCGAAGCTCGGCAACAGCCTTGATTATTCCAGAGAACGCTTCACGATGGATGAAGGCTTCAACAGAGCGGTCAATCATGTATTTGTGACGCTTTACAGGGAAGGTTTGATCTATCGAGGATGGCGGATCATCAACTGGGATCCGGAAGCGAGAACTGCGCTTTCAAATATTGAAGTCAAATACCAGGACGATCCGGGAAAGATGTATTACATGAAGTACCGGGTTGTGGAAACCGGAAGAGAATTCACGGTGGCAACCACACGTCCGGAAACCATGTTCGGTGATGTGTGCGTGGTTGTGAACCCGAATGATGAGCGCTTCAGAGATGTAATCGGCATGCATACCATCAATCCGGCAAACGGCGAAGAGCTCCCGATTATCGGAGATGAATATGTCGATATGGAATTCGGTACCGGTGCTATGAAATGCACGCCGGCTCATGATCCAAATGACTTTGCGATCGCTGAGCGGCATGGACTTGGCAAGCCCATCTGCATGAATGATGACGGCACCATGAATGCGCTGGCGGGTGAATATGAAGGCATGGATCGCTATGCATGCCGGGATGCACTGATCAGACGGATCGAAGCAGAGGGAAACCTCATCCGGATTGAGGATATTGTTCATAATGTCGGACACAGTGAGCGGACCAACTGTGTTGTGGAACCGTATCTTTCTCAGCAGTGGTTTGTAAAAATGAAGCCACTGGCAGATGAGGTTCTGAAAAACCAGACTATTGAAGATCAGAAGATCACATTCTATCCGGAACGGTTCGAACGTGTATTTGAACAGTGGCTAGAAAACATTGAAGACTGGTGCATTTCACGTCAGCTCTGGTGGGGGCATCGGATTCCGGCCTGGTATCACAGGGAAACCGGAGAGACCTATGTCGGAGAACAGGCGCCGGAAGATATCGAAAACTGGGTTCAGGATGAAGATGTTCTTGACACATGGTTCTCTTCTGCGCTGTGGCCGTTTGCGACACTTGGCTGGCCGGAAGAGACAGAGGATTACAGACGTTATTATCCGACATCGACAATGGTTACCGGATATGACATCATCTTCTTCTGGGTTGCCAGAATGGCTTTTCAGGCAAGATATTTCACCCATAACCGTCCGTTTAAGGATGTGCTGATTCACGGTCTGATCCGTGACTCTCAGGGACGCAAGATGTCCAAATCACTTGGCAACGGCATCGATCCGATGGAGGTGATTGATACCTATGGCGTGGATTCACTGCGGTTCTTCCTTTCAACCAACAGCACGCCGGGGCAGGATATGCGCTATATTCCGGAGAAAGTTGAAGCTTCCTGGAACTTCATCAACAAGCTCTGGAATGCTTCGCGGTTTGTCCTGATGAACCTGCCGGAAGGAATGACGCCTCAGGATGTGGATCTCTCAACGCTTTCTGCAAGTGATGCATGGATTCTGAACAAGCTGAACCTTGTTCTGGAACATGTGACGGAAAACATGGAAAAGTATGAGTTTGCGCTCGTCGGGAATGAACTGTATTCATTCGTCTGGGATGATTTCTGTTCCTGGTATATTGAGCTTTCCAAAGCCAGTCTCAGTTCTGAAGATGAACAAATCCGCAAAGGCGCACAGTCAGCACTGTATGTTTCACTGATGGCAATTATCCGCATGCTGCACCCGTTCATGCCGTTTGTGACGGATGAAATCTACGGAAAGCTCCCGCATGCGAAAGAAAGCATCTGCCTTGAAAGCTGGCCGCAGAAAATCGAGCATCTTCCGTCTTCCGATCTGGAAGGGATGGACCGGCTGATTTCCGTGATTCAGAAAATCCGTGAAATCAAGACAATCAATGGTCTGAAGCCTTCGGCTGTACTGGATATCGAGATCCGCGATCTTGACGGCAACCGTCTGAAACCGGATGAAACACAGCAGGTCATGCTTGAGCGTCTGGCAAAAGTTACATGGAAACAGGAACTTGACGGTGACCTTGCGGTTTCAACGGTCCGCAGCGGTTCTCTGTATATTCCGAGCGCACAGCTGATGGATGTGAGCGAGGAAATCGAAAAGATGACGGCAGAGAAAAAACGGCTGGAAGGTGAAGTGAAGCGCAGCAGAGGAATTCTTTCCAATCAGGGTTTCCTTGCCAAAGCACCGAAGCAGAAAATTGAGCTTGAAGAAAAGAAACTGGAAGATTACGAAAAACAGTTGAATGTTGTTATCGCAAGATTGAACGAATTAACGAAATAGTATGGTATAATCCGATTGATGAATATTTCTCAACGGATCATCAGAGACTTGAAATTCAGCCATTGTGGTTATGGCGGGTTTTAAGTCTTTTTTCTGTTGAAATAGAAAGGAGAAATTATGAGCAAGAAAAAACATGTGTTTCTGAAAGCAGTTGGAGCTGTTGCGGCCGCGGGTACGGCTGCATACGGAACTTATGCCTGGTATCTGTTTACGCAGGCATTCAACCCGCGTCGTTCCCGTTTTCACCCGGATGGAATCTCACAGAACAGCGAAGAAGCTGCCGCCAGCAATGAATGGCTGAAGCATTCTGATCGTATGGATGATACGATCCGGAGTTATGATGATCTGACGCTGCACTGCATGCGGATTGAAAATCATCCGGATTCAAATCACTGGATGATTATGATGCACGGATACCATCGCTGTGCATATGATCTTCTTCCGCTGATGATGGAAGCAGATAAGAGAGGTTTCAATCTTCTCGTCCCGGATCAGAGGGCCAGCGGACAGTCAGAGGGGAATTTTTCCGGTCTTGGCTGGCCGGAGCACTACGATCTTCTGGCATGGATCAACTATCTGATTGCGCTGCGTCCGAATGCGGAAATCGCCCTGTATGGCATCGATATGGGAGCTTCTGCTGTGATGAATGCGGTCGGTGATTTTGTTCCTTCGAATGTGAAATGCGCCGTTGAAGAAGGCGGTTATATCGATATGAAGGAACAGCTGATTCTCTGTGCGGAGATGGAAGCCGGGTTCAATGTACGGCCGTTTATCCCTGCAGTAGACCTGCTTGTCCGCCAGTTCCTGCATTTCAGCATGAATGATATTTCAACCCGCCGTCAGCTTGCGGAATCGAGAACTCCGATGCTGTTCATGCATGGAAGTGACGATCTGATCGTACCTGCGATCAATGCGGAACGCTGTCATGCCGCAGCAGGCGGGGAGAAAGCGCTTCTTCTGTTCCGTTCGACGGGATTCGGAGGATGCCGCTACAATGAAGCTTATGCGGATTCCATCTTCAGCTTCATCGGAAAATACATTGCATAGGAAAATAAATTCGATTATCGGAACAGCAATTGTATAACCAATTCAGCATGTTTTATAATCAGATTAGCGAGATGCAATAAACCCCAGTGTTACTGAAAACAGAAAGGATGATTGTATGACTGTAAAAAAGTACGTTTACAAATTTTCAGAGGGTAACGGCACGATGCGCGAACTGCTCGGCGGAAAAGGTGCAAACCTTGCTGAAATGAGCAATCTCGGCATGCCGGTGCCGCAGGGATTTACGATCACAACCGAAGCGTGCAACGCTTATTACGAGGAAGGCGAACGGATTTCTGATGCTATTCAGAAGCAGATCGACGAACACGTTGAGTGGCTGCAGAAAGAAACCGGAAAGAAACTCGGCGACGACACCAATCCGCTTCTTGTTTCGGTTCGTTCCGGCGCAAGAGCTTCCATGCCTGGTATGATGGATACCATTCTCAACCTCGGTATGAACGATGAAGTTGTCAGAGTCGTTGCGGAAGCTACCGGAAATGTCCGGTTTGCATATGACAGCTACCGCAGATTCGTTCAGATGTTCTCCGACGTTGTAATGGGCCTCTCCAAAGCGAAGTTTGAAGAGATCATTGATGAGATCAAGGAAGAAAAAGGCGTTAAGCTTGATATTGATCTCGATGCAGAAGACATGATTGAGCTGACGGAAAAATTCAAGGAATTCTATCGGATGAATCTTGGTGAAGAGTTCCCGCAGGATCCGAAAGTTCAGCTTAACCGTGCAATTATGGCAGTATTCCGTTCCTGGATGAATGACCGTGCGATCTTCTACCGGAAGATGAATGATATTCCTGAAAGCTGGGGAACTGCGGTTAACGTTCAGTCCATGGTATTCGGAAACATGGGTGACGACTGCGGAACCGGCGTTGCATTCACACGTAACCCGGCGACCGGCGAAAACAAGCTGTTCGGTGAATTCCTGATGAATGCGCAGGGTGAAGATGTTGTTGCGGGTATCCGTACACCGCAGCCGATCTCTGAACTCGAGAAGACGATTCCGAACGCTTATAAGGAGTTTGTCAAGATCTGCAAGACGCTCGAGAAACATTACCATGACATGCAGGATATGGAGTTCACGATCGAGCATGGCAAGTTGTTCATGCTGCAGACAAGAAACGGCAAGCGTACAGCTGCTGCGGCTCTTCAGATCGCAGTTGATATGGTGAATGAGAAGCTCGTTACAACGGATCAGGCGCTCCTGATGGTTGAACCGAAGCAGCTCGATGACCTGCTCCATCCGCAGTTTGATGCAGCAGAACTGAAGGCAGCGAAAGACCGTATTATTGCGAAGGGCCTTGCGGCATCTCCGGGCGCTGCGTCCGGACAGATCGTTTTCACCGCAGAAGATGCGAAGAAGTGGGTTGATGAAGGAAAGAAAGTTGTTCTTGTCCGTCTTGAAACCTCACCGGAAGATATCGAAGGCATGCACGTTTCCGAAGGTATCCTCACGGTTCGCGGCGGTATGACCAGCCATGCGGCAGTTGTTGCCCGCGGCATGGGTGCATGCTGTGTATCCGGCGCAGGTGAAATCAAGGTTAACGAGGCGAAAAAATTCTTTGAAGTCGGCGGAAAGAAATTCAGGGAAGGCGATGTAATTTCGCTTGACGGTTCTACAGGCTG
>JAFYGX010000163.1 GCA_017543025.1 Solobacterium sp. | reverse complement strand
TAAATCTGTGGTTGAAGCGGTATTCCTGTTCGGCCAGGAATAATGGCAGATCACGTTTCGAAACGCCGTGATATATTCCGGTTATCTGGTTCTGGATATTGCCGATCACAATATTGAGCAGTACGGAGCGGATCAATAACCGTGTATTGAATGACTATCGTCCTCATCAGATGCGTATCCGCAATGGTGCGAAAAAGGCATTCTTCTCCATCTTCGCGGGAATCAATATCCATCTAGATGCATGGATCAAAAATGAAGCATAAACACTGAACAATTCACTTTTGAAAGAACTCTGTGTCCAAGGTTGTTTTTTATGCGCCATGGCCGCATTTTTTATATCTCAGGTTTATCTTCCTGCAGATATCTGTTTTATTTGCCGTGAGTTTTCGAGCCTACTCAAGATAACTGTCACTCATTGATTCCTGAATACAGAAAACTGCACGAGCCATCGTGCAGTCATTCTTTCGGGGAGTTATGCCAGTTTTATTTTTTACTGAAGAATCCGACCGGGCTGACAATACCGAGGGGTTCAATCGGAACATACATGGAGAAGAGATCTCTCTGGGCACGGTTGAGTGTGCTGAACACTTCAATTTCAACTATATTGGTGCCTGTATGAGCAGCCGTCTCCAGATCAAAGACATAAGGAGGCGCAATTACTGTTCCGCAGTCTTTGTCATTGACTGTAACATGGACAGTTTCATAAGCTTCCGGAATCACCATCATCACATCAGAATTATTCAGGCTGATTTCAAACCTGTAACGGATTGTTCCGGAGAAATCATTGTATTGCCTGGACAGGCTGCCTGTGGATGTGATATCTGTCTTTGTTTCCTGTTCTTCGTTATAAGCCTGAACGGAAACCTGCATCCCATCGTTTACAGTAAGCAATCTTTCTCCGGGCTTCGGTTTTTTCACATCGGAAAAGCCGCTGACAAGAACGATTGACTCATACGGACTCAATACAAGACTGAAATGTGTTTTTCCGCCGGTCTCAGCTTCAAGATGATAAAGCTGGTTGTTCATTGCATCATAAACCTGCAGCGGTTCATCTGTATCGAGGGTAATCTGACTGACAATCGTTTCTTCAATACTTTCATTGGTGAACATCCAGGCATTGCCGTCAGGAAGTTCATAATGAAAGCTGGCAAGATGGGGTTCCGGTTTGTCTGTATGGACCTTTGTCAGATCTTTCAGAAGATCCGGAAGCTCAGCCAGTTTTACACAGTTGGCATTGACGCCTTCCGGTACTTCTTCCACTGCATAAACCCTTGTGCATTCGGCAATGTTATTAATCACCTGTACAAGATCCTGTGGCAGCCGCTCACAGCCCGGAATCACAAGAGCCTGATAGGTGCAGCCATTGATGGAGAAACCATTGTTTTCCTTCACAGCTGTCCGAAGGTAATCTTCAGAGATGATATCTGTATCGATCTGATGTTCCTGAAGAATCCGGCATGGTTTCTGGAACATCATGGTATTTCCGCTCCATTCCGCATCTGCATGATATAAAACACCGGCTGCAGCGTCCTTGACGCCGCCTGAGAACAGATGGCACAGACGGTCTGCATAAGCGGACCAGACATGGAAATATCTGTATTGCGGATTCATGCCATGAGCATAGAAATGAGGCGGGCAGTCCCAGTCGGGGAACTCAGCCGGATCAAACGCATGCGGTACGATCCAGTTAACACCATGACAGATCATATGGTCAGTAATCCATTTCATTTCCTTGAGGCCTTCCGCCCAGCCATAGGCACCGAAAGCTTCGCACATCAGCCGGCCCTGCTTTTTCGGATCCAGTTTTGCGGCGGAAGCGCCCATGCGCACAAGAGCATAGTGGTAGAATTCACCGTCAGAGCCGCCTGTGGAAAAGGAATCGTGATGATAATCCATGCCGGGAACAACCTGACCGCCGATAATATCGACACCCGCCATATCCTGGCCTTCAACAGCCCGGAAATAATGACCGGGTCCTGCGCCGAGACGGGCGTGGACATTATCGTCTTCAATGACATGACCGACATAAATCACGCCATGGCTGCGGCACCATTCTCCAAGTGTATCCGTAAAGTTCTTACGATAAAGATCTGTAATGATATCCATATAGTTATATCTGACATCCGAGGCGTGCTTTTCCTCACCCCTGAAGAGATATACCAGATCTTTGGTTTCGAATCCTCTTTCCAGGAACTGTCTGCTGACTTCTTCATTCCATGGCAGCGGCATCTCACTTTTTCCGATCACTTCCTGACGGCCGTTTGCATTGCCGAAAGAAGGCTCGTCTGAGAAGAAGCCGATAATCGTTTTGCCGAAGTGTTCCGCATAATGCGCATAATGCTTTTCATAGACCTCCGACAGAAGTACTTCTGTCGCTTCGCGGCGCATGGGATCAAGATATTCCTCGACTCCTCTGCCATCGCTGCAAAGCGTTTCGTAAACAGCGAAAATACTCCAGGGGCCTTTGGGAAGAGTGCATGTCAGCACTCCGTCTTCCAGACATTCTGTCAGGTCGGATTCAGTTCCTTCAATAATCCGGTTGTGTTCCTGAATATTCTTTTTTACCGCGATTACGGCAATTGTCCTGTCTTTGAGATGTCTTTTATCCTGCATCAATTTGCGCATTCCGCAGAGATACCTCATGTTCAGCTGGATCTCACTGCCATCGGAATGAACATCAAAGCAATGGTACCGGAGATAACGACGTCTGAGTTCTTCCGGAACTTTGCCGTTTGCATGGCCGGTCGGAAATTTATCATCATCAAGAATCCACATATGCATTCCCATGCCCTGTGCTTTCTCAATGATCATGTCCATGGTTTTCCACCAGCCGTCTTCAAGGAATTCAGGATGGGGACGGGATTCAATGCAGAAATTGCGGATGCCCTGGGCATACATCTGATCCATATATTCCGCGATCTTTTCACTGCTCTGACCCTTCTGCCAGAAGAAAGGATAAAGATGGGACGGGGCTTCGTTATTAAGAATCTCTTCCAGATTTTTCATTTTGCTGTTCCTTTCATCCATTGCACAGCCGCTTCCGTCCAGGAGGCGACATCGTCATTGATCATATTTTCGTTGTATGCGCTCTGCTCTGTCGCCAGAGACAGGCCATGGGAGCCTTTTTCAAATACAGTCAGCCGGCATTCTGTTCCAAACTTCTGCAGAGCTTTCTGATATTGATAAAGCGTTGACGGATCGATCAGTTCATCCTCCAGTGTCCCCCACACAAACGAGGGCGGGGTATCTGAATTCACTGTCTGAATCACATTGAATTCAGACAGATCGGGATCTGCATTCTCATTGCCTGTCAGACCCTTGCGGACAAGCTTCTGAAAGCCTTCAATCTTTTTCAATATTGAATCCGGAAGTTCTCCGGGCTCATATCTGCGCAGGATTTTACCGAAGCTCAGGGCAGGATAGCAGAGAACCGTACCTGCCGGTCTCAGCGAACCGGCGGGAAGATCATATTTCTTTTCTTCCTTTTTCCAGACATTGGCAAAGCAGCCGCAAAGATGTCCGCCGGCACTGAAGCCGAGCAGGAACAGCGGTGATTCCGCGTCTTTTTCACGGATCAGCCGCAGTGCGGCACACATGTCATTCAGAGCGATGGCAGCACCGCAGGGATCCTGTGTATCCGCCGTGGCATAGCGAAGCACAAAGCAGCGAAACCCGAATTCAGTGAACTTTTCGGCTACGCATGTTCCTTCATTGTCAGTCAGCGTAAAATATCCTCCGCCCGGAGCGATCACGAGCAGCGGGCCATCTTCTGACTGGCTTTCAAACGCCTGCAGGCAGGCACCGTTATTGAACCTGTATTCTTCCCTGATCATATGGATTACCTCCTGACTGTCTGCATCAAAGCCTCTGCCATAACCGTATGGGCAAAGGGAGTCGGATGATTTTCCCCGTTTGAAAGCACAAGTTTCAGTTCATCCTGAGACAGCGTCTCATCAAATATTCTTCTGAAATCTGCCAGCGGCAGCTTATACTTGTCTGCCATCCGGCGGATAAACTGTGTGCGTTCATCAAAGTTGGGATCTTTGTCATCACTGATTTTTGCGTTGGCAGTCACCAGGATCAGTTCCGCATCTGTTTCTGTAATAATTTCTTTGACAACCGCTTCATATTCCTGTTCGAAATATTCCAGACTTCCGCGGTTGACAGACCAGTTGATCGAAGCGTTCAGCACAACCAGATCCGGATCGTAGCGGAGCACATCCCTTTTCAGCCTTTTATGCATGCCATGAATATTGTCTCCGGCAATCCCGCTGTTGATTAATGACGGCGTGGTCACCGGGTATTCATCATGCAGCAGCTGCAGGAATTTCATGGCATAGCCAGCAGACGGATCCTGGGCAATCTCCAGCTTCCCGAGATCTCCCACTTCAAAATGTCCGCCGGTAACACTGTCACCGAGAATCACGATCAGAGGATTTTTCAATTCCATGAAATCTTCATTGTCGATATTCGCTAAATCGCAGAAACCGCGGTGCGTCTTCATTGTTTCAATGAATCTTTCAGCTCTGAGGCCGTTTGTGACATCATGGCTTTTAATATAATTCCACATTCTTTTCTGAAGGTATTCCGGCATTTCAATTGATGGTTTCATGTTCTTCTCCTTTGCTTTAGTGCACATGAACCGGAGAGAAACTGCAGCAGCTTCTCTCCGGTGCTGTTCTCTGGATTACTCGCCGCTTTCTTCTTTGACTGCGTCTGCGTCAAGCTTACGGAAGAAAGGCAGATAAATGAGCGTTACAAGAACGATCTCGATTGCATTCCAGACAGCCATTCTCCAGCCGCCGTTGAACATACCGGAAATAACCGGGATTGCGGCAGGAGCACCTAAACCGTTGCCGATGGGAAGGATGCCGATAATTGTCAGCAGATAGGATACGCCGATCAGAAGAACCGGTGTGAAGATGAACGGAATTGCGAGAACCGGGTTTAACATACACGGCAGACCGAAGACAACCGGTTCATTGATGCCGAACAGTGAAGGTACGATAGCCAGTTTGCCGATTTCTCTGTATCTCTTTGACTTTGCGGCAAATGTGCATAACAGGATCAGACCGAGTGTGCAGCCGGCACCGCCGATATTGCCGATGGCGTTGACCCAGTTGTAGGTAACAATGTTTTCAGCTGCGGCACCTGCCGAAATGGCAGAAACGTTGGCTGCGTCAGCAGCCATCCAGATCGGCAAGACAGCACTGACAACCGCAATACCGTGAATACCGAAGAACCAGCACAGACCGCTGAGGACTTGGATCAGAAGAGTTGCCCAGATGGAACCGCCGATTGCGGAAAGCGGAGCACCGATGAGGCCGTAGATCAGAGAGTGAACATCGCCG
>JAFYGX010000162.1 GCA_017543025.1 Solobacterium sp. | reverse complement strand
ATGGCCATCCCTCAGCTGCTGACCGGCGAATGGTATACCGCGCAGGATGATTTCCGCGCCTATTACACCAGAGCGATGAAGTCGTCTGCTCTGCTCAGCCGCGTCCGGGACGAACAGTATGTGCGCGGCATATATGACGTCATGGACGTTGTATTTGATGATCCGGAATTCTTTGAATATGAAAACATACAGAAGCGCCCGTTTGAGCTCGGCAATGTCAGAACATTCCTGGCCGATGAAGTGCGGATGTCCTTCTATCTTTACGCCCCCTGGCCGCTGAAGAAATACGAGCCCTACGCCCTGTTCAATCTGCAGAATCAGCCGGCAGCCGATTATTATTACCAGTGGTACGATCCGTGGATCTTTCATTACTTCGAAGATCACCCGATTGTCACAAGACCGGAAAAGGTTTTCCGCTTCATTCATACCGAAGGCGCTCATCCGCCGATGCGCTATGACAAGCACCTCAATGACGTTGAAGACACCCCGCAAGCCTGCTATGAGGCAAATACCGAAGCGGCCGTCACCGTTCTGAACCGTTATCTCACTTCGCTGAAAGAAGCAGGCGTCTATGACAATACGGCAATCGTAATCCTCGCCGACCATGGCTATGACGACCAGAAGCACAGCAGCGGCCGCCAGAACCCGCTGTTTCTGATCAAGGGAAGAAACGAATCTCATCCTTTGACCCTCAGTGAGGAACCGATCACCTATGACTACCTGCCGGAAATCTATCAGAATCTGCTCGATGGCAGAACCGGCATCGATGCACTCCCGGAAGATAGAGACCCTTCAGCCCCGAGACGATACATGCACTTTGATTACGGCAATGAAACGCATATCGTGGAAATGGAGCTTGTCAACGCGAAAGCTGCAGAGAGCAGTGCGCTGAAAGGCACCGGAAGAGTGTTTGACCGCTGAATCTCGCAGATATAAAACAGGAGCACACCCCCGCAGGCCGCTCCTGTTTTTACTGTTCTGTTTCTGCAGTTTTAAGATTCTGCCATCAGTTCTGAATATAATCATTGCCGGTTTCATACATCGAATTCATATCCGACGCATATCCCAGCTGCAGATACTCCCGAATAATCTCCGGTTTGTTGAACTCATAGGCAAGAAACCGCCGGAACCGCACGTCTCCTTCCCGGACATCAAACAGCTGAGCTGTTTCCGTTCCCTTCAGCAGACGCTGGTAGGTTTCCTGCAGATCTTCATAGGAAACCGGCTGTTCGCTGACGTTCAGTTCATGGCGTTCCTGCTTTCCCTTGATCAGCAGAAGCGGATTGCAGCGGCCCAGCAGGCTGTTAGCGTCGTCGTCGGTATATCCGTGGTCCGCCATGATGATCACCGCGCTGTTATCATAGACCCCGCTTTCCTTCAGACGCTTCAGAAAGGCATCGGTCAGGGTGATGCTGGCTTCCATATTCTGACTGTATGAGCCTTCTTCCTGCGGTATCACATTGACATCCTTATCATACCGGAACGGGACATGCGCTCCTTCGAGATGGATGAACCGGAAGCACCGGTCTTCCGTGACCGTGATCGGATTTTCCTGCATCTGCTGATAGAAGCGTGCATTGTTTCCGATAAATGCACGTTTCTCCCCGATCGCCCGGTTCTGGATATTGCTCAGGGAATCTTCTCTCGAAAGCAGCGGCTTGAGAGGATAGGGCATATACTGAAACCACGTCATATAGAAGCTCTGCCTTGCATATTCCCCGATGGAATCCAGTTTATACCGGTCATCCTTTACATTTTCAAACCGGTAAACGCCATCGCTTTCATAGACCAGCGCATCTTCATAAAGTCCCATGCGGTAACCTTCTGCCTCCAGTGTACGAAACAGCGGGGAGTCATCCAGCGCTTTTGTCTCAAATGTTTCAAACGCTTCCTGATTCTCCATCCACTTCCCGCTCAGAATAAACGGTACCGCATGTTCGGTATATGTATAGCAGCCGACGGTATTGGGGTAATAGGTAAAATCTTCAAACACGTCCCGGTACTGCGGGTCTTCGCCTTCCATCTGTCTTCGGAAAAGACCGGAATCCGCCACATCCAGAATCAGAATGATCAGGTTCTCATCACTTGAAAAGGTAAATTCATCCTGATCGGTTACGGACGCAGATCGTTTCGGAAGAAAGCCGCCCGAAGCGATTCCGCTGATCAGCAGAAGAACCGCAAGAAATATCATCACAAGCAGAGAGCCTGCCCCGGCGGTTTTTCTGAGAAACGCTCCGCCCTTCCGGATTGCGACCACAAGAATCAGGATGGTGCACACAGCGATCAGAACATAGGACTGCACCTTTGCGCCAGTCATGGCAGACCAGTCAAATGCGGTTCCGTCCAGCGGCGGAAGACTGCCGGCAAAGACAATGCCTTCGATTGCACAGACCACCAGAAACAGAAATCCGAAGCCGGTAAGGAATGTATAAACCGGCTTTGAAATCCGCCAGGAAAGCCAGAAAAGTGCCCCGGAAACAGCCAGTGCCGCAGCGCTCATCAGCAGGATTGCCGGCAGAATCGAATACAGATCATAGCGAAATTCCGACCGGTTCGTCAGATACAGCATCATCGGCGAATAGCACATCCACAGCATACTGACTGCACAGGCAACCAGCAGCCCGGAACGAAGCGAATACGCTTCCTTCTGTTTCTGAATGCGCTGCTGTTCCGCCAGCGCCTGCTTTTCTTCTTCGGAAAGAAAATACAGCGCCCGTCTGTCACATTCTGATACCGGGTCATGAAAAACCAGATCATCTCCGGTCACATCCTTCGCTTCACTGCCCTTCCGCTTTCCAGCCAGCGATTTCAGCTTTCTGCCGTACAGTCCGATCACCGTTCCCAAAGTGATGAACACGCCGGCAGCCGCCTGAATCGCATAGGTCAGAACGGAAGGATCAACATAATCCGCTCCTGCCGGAATCACTGTCCAGGCAAACAGGAGACAGCTCAGCACAGCGATCCGCATCCCCTCACGCTTCCGCATGCGCATTCTCCCAGCGGTGTTCAACCTGCGCAAATACCTGATCGATGATATATCTTGCGCCGACCTCACCGCTATTGCCGAGGTTATATACATATTCATGCACGAACTGATCGATCTTTTCGTGATACTGCTCTCTCTGATCAAGCAGAATCTGTACCTGCCCGGGCACTTCTTCCATATGATCCGGCTTCACGACCGCGCCGATCACCTCCCGCATCCAGATGTTGATCGGAACCGTATCGATCTTCTGGTATTCCGGATTCATCACCTTCATCGGAGTATCGATAAACAGCACCGGCCGGCAGGTGGTATAGGCATATTCATAGGCAATGCCCGACCAGTCGGTAATCATGAGATCTGCCTCAAAGACGGTCGAGTTGCTGGAGAAATCCGTCTGAATCTCAATATTGGGATCCTGTCTGAACCGCTCCTTCAGCTGATTCATCCGCTCCGGCATATGCCGCACATGCTGGGGATGCGGGCGGACAATCACTTTGTAATCCTGTCCCTTCAGCACTTCCAGCAGCTCATCCAGGCAGGAATCCACAATATTGTCCTTCTGCCAGGACGGTGCGATCAGAACCGTAGTCTGATGATCCTCCGGCAGTTTCATCTTCGCATACGCTTCCCGCATGTCATCCAGCAGCGGATAGCCGGTATTGATGATCTCCTTCTTCGGCAGATGGTACGCTTCTTCCGTTTTCTCCACTTCTTCCCGATGGTGTTTTCCGGTTACCAGAACCGCATCGAAATGATCCATGGATCCCTTCCGCATTGTCATATTCAGCGAATCCATGCAATGGGGGATATAGATATAGCGGATATCCTTCCGGACATAGCTGCGCTTGATCTGATAGTTTTCAAGATCCGGCATCGTCATCACCATGACATCCGCATCCAGCTTCATCATCAGGGTGATGAGACTCGTGCTGTCAATATAATACGGAATGATCTGCGGGTTCTCTTCTGCCATCGCAAAGATCTGATCGTCCGGATCGCTGGTGATATAGTGCACCGGAATATTCGTATACTTCAGAATGAATTCGATTGTCCCGCGATAGTATTTCCAGAACCCGTTTGATTCCGAATAGAATACAAGATGCTTGTTTCCGACGGAAAAGAACCGTCTGTAATCCGCCCGGGCACGTCTTGAAAGCGGATCATTCCACTTCCGCTTTACCGTTCCGGCTTCCAGTTCTGCCAGTTCTTTCCGGCTTGCCTCAAGGTCTTCATGATCAATATAGTCATTCGGGTTGATTACGATATTCATCAATACCTGCTGAACGATAGCCAGAAGGTTGCTGGCGACCCAGTAAAGCACAACGCCTGCCGCGACAAAAACGCCGAGATAAAGCGAAATGCCGACCGAAAGCGCCATCGTTCCGTATTTGTTCCAGCGGGACTGCTCTGCCTGCAGTACATTGATCCGGTTCTGCGCATAGGCAAGCAGCCACGAGGAAAGTCCGGCAAGCAGCGGAACAATCCACGCGATTCCGCCCGTGACACTGGCAATCCAGCCAAGGTTCATGCCGAGAAACCACATCGGAAAGGTTTCCACCTGCTTCAGTACCCCTTCGCCCGCCGCAGCCATATATGCGTCACTATGCGCTCCGCTCTGTACATCTTCAATCACCGCAAGCTCCAGCGATCCGGACTCCGGATCAAGACCGGTGACATATTCCAGCGCCGTTGTCTTCAATGCCGCAATATTCTCCGGCGGAAGCTTCAGGATATATTCCATGGGATGATAGATGACCTCCACCACACCCATTAACAGAATGATCTGCAGGATCAGCGGTATCACGGACACAAGCGGATTGTACTTTTCCCGTCTGAACAGCTTCTGCTGTTCTTCTGCGATCGTATCCTGATCTCCGAAATGTCTTGCCTTGATCCGGTTGATCTCCGGCTGGATTTTTACCATACGGATCGAATTCTTCTGTACCCACACAGATACCGGAAGCAGTACGAGTTTGCTGAACAGCGTAAACAGAAGGATTGCCGCGCCGTAATTCTTTGTGATGTCATAGCACCATTTCATAACTGTTCCGAATAACTGTCCCATGTTTCTTCTTCTTTCTGACCAAACAGAATTATATATGCACCATGTGTCTTTTCCAAGCGCATGCATGCCGCATCTGCCGATTCCGCACATCAGAAAAACCGCGCTGAGGACGGATACCATAAGTCCTTCCGCGCGGTTTCAAACTTTTGTCCGGCTGCTTACTCCTCTTCCCCGATTACGGTAAAGGAATTCACATGATAGTACGTGCTCATCGCACCATTCACCCAGTTTCTGTCCCCGTTATAGCCGATTCCGATATGGTAATAATCAATCGCATCGATATAGCCGGAAAGATCATCCACAACGATATCGGTTTCCGGGTTTTCTTCCATGACGCGGATCCACGCGTCCCGCTCTGCAGTATAGCGGCTGACTGATCCGTTCATCAGCCTCCGTCCGAGATTGATTCCAAGCACCGCATCCAGTTTGCCGGCCGAAAGAATACTGACCGCCAGAAATACCGCGGCTGCCGCAGGAAGCACCTTCGCATACCGGTTCACACAGTAAAAGAGCATTTCATCAAGTGCTTCAATCCACTCCGGACGCCGGACGCGGAGGGTACCAAAGAGATACACAAGATTGAGGAATACCAGCCAGTACCAGGCAAAATACCCCGCGTCATTGAGTCTTGGATACAGCGCATCTCCGAGGGCATAATAGTTTGCCGTAAACATCGAGGCATAGATCGAAACGCTGAGAAAGACAAACAGCAGCGGAAAGCGGTAGGAAAACCCGTGTCTGACAACTTCCGAACTGCGGATCTGATTGGCATGGATATGCAGAATGAGCAGAAGCCCCGCCGCAAATACGCCGATTGTATAGATCGTTGTGAATTCATTGAACTTTTCAAAGCTGTGCACATAGGAGAAGAAAACCGAGGAGACCGGCGACATGCCGTAATCCACATCCGACGCGCGTACCTGATAGCCCGGCGCCAGCGCATTGAACAGAAGCGACAGCAGGCCGCAGCCAAGTGAAATCAGCGAAGGTACGAGCAGTTTCCGCTCCGTCAGTACCGCATACAGGGCATACGCCGCCAGCACCCCCAGCATCAGAACGCCCATTGACAGATGCCCGCAGCCGCAGAACAGCGCCAGCAGGGTGATCCGGATCAGATGCGGTTTTCCTTCCGCAATCGACTCCAGCACATTTGCGGTCATTACCATGACAAGCGAATAATAGCCGGTATAGATCATGCACAGATTGAAGGCGTAAAACGCATCGGTCGAAGCCGGCACAAACTGTACGGAAAAAAACAGGATCAGAAAGAACATCAGTAATACACCTGTCTTTTTCCGGTTGTGAATCAGAGACCCGAACACCGCATGCGACATCCGGTATACGGCATAGACCACGATCGCAAAATGAATGATCAGATTGATCCAGTAAAGCGATTCCCGGAATACCGATGCGTTGAAGATATAAAAGAAGATCGCCGTCACCGAGCCCTGCCAGGAATAGTAGAATTCGATCACTTCTTTCAGGACTTCCTGCAGCACAGGCAGAAGCGAACGGGTTTCCACCCACACCCGGTGCACGCTGCCCGCATAAACATAATCATCCAGCACCATCCGGCAGAACGGCATGACCGCAATCACCGGAATCAGCGAGACGACTGTCAGCGCCCCGAACAGTATAGTGAAGTTTTTCAGCAGTTTCTTCATAGATTTCCCCTTTTCTTCGTTCTTCCCCCTTGCCTGTATCCGTCCCCTACTGATACAGCGCAAGGATCTGCGGCCGGATTACTTCTTCGGAATACTGCAGCGAATCACGCAATGCCTGCCCGGCAAGCCTGTTCCGCAGTGCTTCCGATTCCCTCAGTTCCTGAAACTTCGCAAGAAATTCCGCAGTGTTCTGCGATTCATACAGCATTCCGTTTTTCCCGTCCTGAATCAGATCATGGTTGCCGCGGATATCGCTGGCAAGTATGGCGGCTCCGGCTGCCATGGCTTCCATGACCGCAACCGGAAGTCCTTCCTGCAGGGAAGGAAAGACAAACAGATCCGCGCCGTACATCAGCCGTCTTGCGTCCTTCCGGAACCCTGCCAGGTGAATCTTCCCTTCCAGATGATTATCCCGGATAAAAGCATTCAGCGCTTCATTCTCCCCGCCGCCGGCAATCACATAATGCAGCTGGGGATCACTCTGAAACGATTCCTTCAGCGCATTCAGCACAAAGATATGATTCTTGCGGGGAATCAGTTCACCGATCGAATAAAGCACAAATGCGGATTCCGGAATTCCGAATTCATCCAGCACTTCCTTCCGGTCACAGCGCAGGCTCCGGATGAACGCCGTATCAACGCCTACCCCGGGAATATAGACCGGGTATCCGCCCGGTTTATAGACGAAGGTTTTCGCTGCCTCATAATCCTCCGGATTGATTGTCATCAGCACATCCGTCCAGTGTGCCGCAAGCCGCTCCATATTCTTAAACGCCGCCTGATTGAGCAGCGGACTGCCCTTCCAGAAATGAAAGCCATGGGCGGTATACAGCACCCTGACCGGCAAGCCCCTCGCCGCCAGCCGGCCATAGAAGCCGCCGCTGGGCGAATGGCAGGAGACGATATCATATCCTTCTTCCCGGATCAGCTTCCGCAGGATTGCCACAGCCTTCAGATTGGCCGGATGAAGCGGATTGCGATGAAACGGAACGGTTATCTTGCGGTGAAGGCTTTCAAACGTATACGGCCCGCTGGAAGCCGCATCAACGATATGTCCCATCTTCGCAAGCTCACGGATTGTTTTCTCATGAAACGTCTGAATCTGCAGATCCAGCGTTGTAACAAACAGGATCTTCATTCATTACCTCCATTCACTTCTCCCATGCGGTACAGCTTACCCATGCGCATCGGTTTCAGCAGCGTAAGCTCCGCAAAGAACGGCTCTGACCCATTCCAGCCATAGGGCGGATCACTTTCATCCAGATAGCAGAGCGCTTCTCTTCTTGACGGATGCAGAAGGGCATATGCCTTCTGGTTCTCCACCCACTCCGCCTCAAAGCCCGGATTGATATATGCGCTGGAAGCGGCAGCTGTTTTTTCCGTCGCAAGATACAGCCAGGAATGATAGCTGACAAACAGCACCGCATGTTCGGGGAGCCGGTTGATTTCCTGCACATCCGCCAGCAGTTCCGCTGCCGTTTCTGCCTGCTCTGCCGTATCGTAAAGCCCGGCAAGCGGCCCTTCGGAAACTCTGGTATTCAGCTTCCCTTCCGCATCATACACGCCGGTGAGCCGGCTGATTCCAAGCATCAGACAGAACGCGCCGGCAAACAGCTGATTCCGGCAGGACGCCGGCATTGCGTTTTCCAGAAACAGCAGGGTCATCGCACATGCGGTGATAAGCATGGAACAGAACGATCTTGGCCCGACATTGCTGGAAACCGCAACCATCAGTGCATGAAATACCGAAAGGAAATAGAACATCTTTTCATACTGCATGTCATGCATAGGAAACAGCAGAAGCGCGATAAGCCCGGTCCAGGCAAACGGAAACAGGATCAGCGCATGTCCGCCAAGCTCCGGCATATACGGATGAATGACCATCACATAGACCGCAGACAGCGCATTCAGCGCTGCGCTGACCTGCATTACCGAAAGCGTATGATTCTGTTTCTTCCGTGCCAGAACAGCCCCGAAAATCTCCATAAGAAAACAGATCAGAAAGATGCCGAATGCCTGAAACAGCTTGCCCGCTCCCTTTGCCAGAAGGATAAACACCGAATCCACATGGCCTTTATCCCGCAGATGCGAAAGACCGATCATCAGCTGAGAAACGGTTTCCCGGGAAAAGAGAAATGCGAAAAAAGCAATTGCCGTCAGGATCGCCCCGGCACTCACCATCCGCCAGGAAGATATCGCAAACGGCGGTTTCTTCCGAAGCGAGCACACGGTAAACACCCCGTACAGCAGCGCAAGATACGGCGTATTCAGCACTGCACAGGCAAAAAAGATGCCGCAGAGCACATTCTTCCGGTTCGATTCCGGATCAAAGCATACCGCTGCCAGAAGCAGAAACCCGATGCTCATGGTGTTGTAGGAAAGCGTCATGATATGAAACGGCGTAAACAGAAGATAACACAGCGCACCAAGCATGGACATAAGCCCGTGTCTGCGGAACCGCAGATATAACGCACTGCCGCAGATCGTCTGAAAGACGATATAGCAGAGCCGGAAAAAATGAACGATGCCGTTCATCGAGCCGTTCACGGAAAGGTAGAGCCGGATCAGAGGCGCAATGAAAACCGCAATCAGCTGGGTGATATGCCACTCATCAAAAATCAGCGCATCCCCTTTCACCAGCCGGTAGCCAAGCGCAATATAGCAGTGTTCATCGATCGGTCCGATTCCCTGAAAGCTCTTGTACAGCTGTAACAGAGCCACCGCAATGACCGCAGCGAAGAACAGCAGATCCGTTTTATTCCGGTTTGAGCAGTTTGAATCCATAGGACTTCTTTCTGAGGACCCTGTCCGCCAGGTATCCGATATACTTCAGAAATACAGGTACAGTAACATGGTATTTTTTCAGATTGGCCAGCGCATCCTTCTGCCGGCGGCGCGGGATGGAATACCGCCAGCGCTCCAGTGCCAGCGACTGATAAACGGCCGTGCGCTGTTTTTCAGGCAGCTGATCAATCTCCCCGGAAAAGACGGAAATCCAGTATTCATCGCTTTCTTTCAGCCCTTCATACGTTAACGGGGTCTCGCGGATCTCATAGTGAATCGTAAGCAGATCTTCATCCAGGTAAGCCAGCCTGCTGTGTTTCAGCAGCCGGGCCATGAACTCCATATCCTGCCGCTTCCGGAAGCTGACATCATAGCCGCCGATCTCTCTTGCCCGATCGGTTCTTGCCAGAAGATTTGAGCCGCTTCCGTTATAGATCACCCGCGCCAGCGCAAAGGGATAAACCGAGCCGCTGATCGTCTCTGCGCTCCGGTAAACCGAACCGTCTTTCAGCAGCTTGTGATAGGCTGTATAGCAGCAGCTGTACGCTTCTCCGAGACGTTCCAGCAATTCCGCCTGCTTTCTCAGCTTATCCGGATGTATTTCATCATCATCGTCGAGAAACGTGATGTATCTTCCATGTGCCGCTTCCAGCCCCCGGTTGCGGGACCAGGAAGCTCTCCGGTTTTCCGGGTTCACCAGATACACGATCTTCTGCTCTTCAATATACGGCTTCAGCACTTCTTCGGTCGCCTTCTGCATCGGCGTACCTTCTCCGTTATCATCGACCACGATCACTTCGCATGTGCAGGTCTGTGCCAGTGCGCTTTTCACAGCCCGTTCGATCCGATCCGGCCGCTGATAGGTCGGAATCACCGCCGTCACAAGATAGTCCATCGTTCCCCTGTCCTTTCCCTGTCTTCCGTTATTATACATGAGCGATGCCGGGCTCATGAACCCTCGCCGCTTACCGGCAGATCCTGAAACACCTGCAGGGAACCGGTGGAAAGCGGAAACTCGTCGGCCATCGGCTTATCACCGACCAGCAGCCATTCATCGGACCAGAAGAATGCATAATAACGGCCGGAAGGGTTGTTCTCAATTGATTCCGCGTAGGAAGGATGATAAAACACATAATCCAGAATCGTTTTTGCGCCCTGATCCGCAAATACCGGAAGCGGTTCATTCCGAAATGTTTCCAGCAGCCGGTTCATCGCAATCCTGTCATTCTGTTCCGTCTGAAAGATAAAGACCAGCGCAAGACAGTCAATTGCCGCAAATACCGGCAGAATCCATTTCTTCCATTTCAGGCTGTCTGCCCCGACCGCCATGCCGATCCAGAATACGCCCCAGCCGGGCAGAAGATATCTTCCGATCACAAATTTGCGGAACAGAATCGAAGAAACAATGCAGATCAGTCCGATTCCCGCCGGATTCAGAATACAGAACAGCGCAAATTCCTTCATCCTGCTGCTGCGGATAATCCCCAGAATCACAGCTGCAGAGCAGACAATCAGAATTACGGATACCGGAAGATTATGACAGCTGAACGGAAAGGAAAACAGGGCCAGAATCCGCGAAGGCGTCATCTCTGCCGCATAGTCGCTGATCGGCGAGGGATGATTCAGCACCGTGATGACCCAGGGAAGATACCCGGCTGCCGTCAGTCCCGCGTACTTCAGCCATTCCCGCATTTCCTCCGGCTTCCGGAAACGCACAAGCCGGCGCAGCCAGAAAAACGAAACCGAAAACAGCGCAAAGTAATTTGTATACGCCGCAAGCAGTGAACAGGCTGAAAACAGCAGCCAGTTCTTCGTGCCGGCTTCTTCCTCCAGCCGCATCGCAGAAAGACAGGTCAGCCCGGCAAGACACATGGCCATTGAATACATACGGATTTCAACCGAATAGCCGATGGCGGTATGACCGAAGAGAAACACCGTAAACAGCAGCGCCGCATCCGCGCCGCGCTGTCTCTCCAGAAGCCAGGACCCTGCCGTCATCAGAATGACAACCCAGATGACTGAAAACAGCTTCGCACCGGCAATCATATTCAGATGATCATTCGGAAACAGAAACAGAAACAGCTTCAGTGCATAGTAATACAGCGGCGGATGAACCAGGTCTTTCACAATCGGCGCCCACATTTCCCCGATCGGCCGGTCAACGAGGTTCAGACTGAACACCTCGTCGTCCCAGATGCTGTAATTGCGAAATGCAATTGCAAACATGAAAACTGCCGCAACAAGATTCAGACCATACCGGATCAATCGTTTTTCATCTGCTTTCGTACGCACACTGCCTCCTGCCGTTTCCCTCATTATATCTGCCGCAGCGGACTTTTTTAGCAGGGAAAGCTGTTTCCCGGCACATTCCGCACACACCTTCCTGCTGAAACCGGATAGTTTTCATCCCGTTCCATGCCCGGTCCCTTCATGCCATGCTTATTGTCGTAAAAAGAGCAGGATTTCCCTGCTCCGAAAAACAGCTGAAACTGCTGTATTTACGCTTCCGGTTTCTGTTCCGATTCGCTGCCGTGCCGGATTCCGTATCCCAGCATTCCTGCCGCAAGCCAGAAACAGGATGTATCAACGGTCGTATTCTCTGTTCCGATCAGCGTGCGCTCCAGCATGGACGCCGCAAAGACACCGATCACCACACAGACAAGCCCGATCAGTTTCTGCGCTTCGATCCGTGAGCGGTCTTTCCACATCCGCTGAACCAGCAGCCCGAGAAAGGTGAAAAACGCAATGGTTCCGGTCAGTCCGGTCCATAACAGCAGATTGAACAGCAGATTATGGCTGTCAAAATACTTGACGCCTGTATTGTTGTTCCAGCCCTGACCAAGGATCGGATGTTTCAGAAACCCTTCCCATGCCTGCGTCCAGTAAACGCTTCTGCCGGTTGTCAGAAACCGCATTGTTCCGACCGGATCCGTTTTCATATCCGCCAGAAAGCTCATGATCGCATTCTGTTTCAGGATCCAGACGCCTGCAGCTGCGATGACTGCCGCAGCCGAAAACAGCAGGAACACCCGTTTTGCCGGCATCCGTTTTCGAAGTGTGATCCAGACCAGAAACACACCGACCAGAAACAGCTCTACCATCGAAGTTCTTACATCCAGCAGAAGAACCATTGCCAGAAGAACTGCCTCACAGCTCATGATCAGCCACTTCGGAAGTACATTCTGCTCAAGCAGATAAATACCGGCCATGACCGCAATCGTACAGAGATTTCCGCCGACGGTCGAGTAGCCGAACAGCCCGCAGAATCGCTTCTCTTCGCCAAGGTGCCCGTAGGTAAACAGCTGTTCCTCACCGGATAAACCGCCTGGCAGCGATATGCCTGCCCGGAAGCAGAGATAGAGAAACAGCGATCCCGCTGCCATCAGCGAAATCAGAGCGAAGACAGCAGTAAACAGCCGGCGGAAAAACCGATGATACGGTTTCGGTTCTTCCGTTTCCGCAGCCGGAAACAGAATCAGAATCAGACCGCATGCATTCCAGAGGGATACCCAGACTTCCGGTGTCGCCGCCTGAATATGCAGGACCGTTGAGGTCAGCGCCGCAAGCAGAAAGATGCATAGCGCCGCCTTCATCCGGTCCATCCGGAACCGCCTGCGGTACAGATCTGATCCGATCAGAATCAGAGGCCACAGGATCGTGATCCACATCAGAATGTCGTTGACCGGCGGAAAGAAATGATAGATCAGCCCCCGCATCAGATATCCGATCACATAGACCGCAATGTAGTTTTTCCTCTCCAGCAGGAACTCTTTCATAAACAACCCTTCAGATACTCCATGAAATGCTGTTTGTTTTCCAGTGCGCTTGTCGTCGGCCGACCCAGATTCTCCCTTGCGCCGATTGCCGATTTCACCTCGATAAAACTCAGCACATGGCTGTTCTTAGCGGCATGAAGCGCAGAATCCAGCTCCGCTTCCTGCTTCACACAGAATGTCTGTTCATATCCGCACGCCTTTGCCACTGCACAGAGATCCGTGCTGCCGGCAGCGGTAGGCATTCCGCCGACCGTCTCATGCGCTTCGTTGTTGATCACCACATGAATCAGATTGGCCGGCTTCAGACTGCCGATGACCGCAAGACTTCCCATATGCATGAGGGCTGCCCCATCGCCGTCAATGCACCAGACCGTGGTTTCCGGCTTGTTTGCCGCAACGCCAAGGGCGATGCTGGAGGCATGTCCCATTGAACCGACCGTCAGAAAATCCCGCGCATGAGTTTCACCGGCCGCGGTGCGGATTTCAAACAGCTCCCGGCTCGCCTTGCCTGTCGTGGAGATGACCGGATCATTTCCGCTGACTGCTGCGATATGGGCGATAATCTCTTCCCGTTTCATCGGATGCGCATTTTCATACGTCATTGGCACATCAAATGTCAGTGCACCTTTGCGGATGATAAATGCGACATCTTTTCCCTGCTTCAGCAGGGGTTGAAACGAATCCATTGCCGCCCGGACTTCCTCATCCGGTGTATCCTTTGAAATCACAAAGGAGGAAACACCCATCACATCCATCAGCGTCTTCGTGATCTCGCCCTGAAAAATATGCTGGGGTTCATCATGCACGCCGGGTTCGCCCCGCCAGCCGATCACAAAGATCATCGGAATCGCATATACATGTTCATTCAGCAGGGAAGCCAGCGGATTGATGATATTTCCCTCACCGCTGTTCTGCATATAGACTGCCGGCACCTTTCCGGTAGCGAGATGATAGCCTGCCGCAAGCGCCGCGCAGTTTCCTTCATTCGCTGCGATCACATGATGGCGGGCGTCAATCCCGTACCGGTGCATCAGACAGCTGCATAATGCCTTAAGCTGTGAATCCGGAACGCCGGCATAGAAATCCGCTCCCAGGATTTCCATCAGGGTTTCGGCTTTCATTCGTTTTCTCCCCGTTCTTCAATCATATGAATAATCTGCGAGGTGCTGACGCCCTGCGTATATTCCGGTTCAATCACCTTGCCGCCCCATTCGGCCATCGTATCGATCGCCTTCTGCCTCACCTTTGCCAGCGGACCCTCGCGCCAGTCCGTGCCATGTACCATATAATCCGGCTTCAGAAGCCGCAGGTTCGGTTCATAATCCTTCGTAACCTGCGGGATGACCTGCACAACGCCCTTCATGTTTTCAATCACAGCCCGGCGCTGCTCATATTTCATATACGGCACCCGCTTATAGCTGGCAATCGCTTCATCGGTAAACAGCCCGACAATCACATCGCCGTACTGCGCAGCCGTCTTCAGAATATTCACATGGCCCGGATGCACGATATCCGCCGCCATCGGTACATATACGGTTTTTCTCTTCTCACTCATACCCTTCACTCCAGTTCATCGATCATCCGGATAATTTTTCCGAACGGCATCAGTCTGCCTTCCACTTCTTCACTTCTGTGATTGCGCAGAATCGTCTCCGCAACCTCCTGCATTGCCGGCACAGCAGCCCGCATCAGCTGATTCGCATAGATCACGACATTGATTCCATGGCTGCCCAGCTCTTCCAGCGTCTCCTGACAGAAACTCGTCGGGACAACCACAATCGGCGTCACCGGGTCTGTTTCCCGGAACCGGTCGCAGAATTCATAGATCTCTGACGGATCTTTCTTCCGGGAATGAATCATGATGCCGTCCGCTCCGGCTTCCACATATGCATGGCACCGCTCCAGCGCATCCTCCATACCCTTTTCCAGAATCAGAGATTCACATCTGGCAATGATCATGAAATCATTCGTCCGTTTCACATTTTCTCCTGCCGCAATCTTTGCGCAGAAGTTTTCAATGCTGTCCTGCGTCTGCTGCACTTCCGTACCGAACAGGCTGTTTTTCTTGAGACCGGTCTTGTCTTCGATAATGACGGCAGAGACGCCCATCCGCTCAAGTGAACGCACCAGATAGACGAAGTGTTCCTGCCGGCCGCCCGTATCCCCGTCAAAGATGATCGGCTTGGTCGTCACTTCCATCAGCTCATCGATCGTCTGAAACCGGCTGGTCATATCAACCAGCTCAATATCCGGTTTTCCCTTATCAGTCGAATCGCAGAGCGAGCTGATCCACATCGCATCATACTGATGCGCACCGCCTTCTTCATAAACAACTGTTTTTTCCACAATGAGTCCGGTCAGTCCGCTGTGCGCTTCCATCGCAGTCACCACCGGCTTCATGGCAATCATCTTTCTGAGCTTTGTCCGCCTCTGATCCGGCAGAGAACTCTGATCCCGGAAGTAGCTGTCCAGCTTTTTATATACCGGGTTTGCGGAATACGGGAATTCCACCAGCTCTCCGCCATAGGTGGCAAGCACTTCCAGCACTTCCCTGCGCACCGGAGAAAGCACGCCTTCTTTCCAGTTATCGCCATGCACCACATAATCCGGTCTGTACTTCAGAAGGTTATCACGGAAACTGAGCGTTTCCTGGGGAACGACCTGCTTCACTTCCTTCAGATCTTCAAAGATCTTTTTCCGTTCTTCATAATCAAGCAGCGGAAACCGCTTATAGCTGGCTACCGCCTCATCGGTAAACAGACCGATCATTACATCGCCCAATGTCGCCGCATTCCGGATCAATGCGATATGTCCGCCATGGAGGATGTCAGTGGATACTGCTACATATACTGTTTTTGCCATAAAAAAGCACTCCTCATCAACCGAATGAATTATACCGTAGAAACCGAAAACTTTCCTCCCCGCCGGATTGAACACCGCATCCGTGAAGCCGCATAAAGGATTCCGCTTTCATGCCCGGAAAGCTATAAAGAAAGAGCCGCATCTGCAGCTCTTTGCCATCAGTTATTCAGCGTTCGGCCCGCATGGGATTATTCAGAAAATCTTCATAGGCAAGCCGAATGCCGTCTTTCAGCTCCGTTGAGTATGTCCAGCCGAGATCTCTGGCTTTCGATACATCCAGAAGCTTTCTCGGCGTGCCGTTCGGTTTGGACGGATCCCAGCGGATCTCTCCCTGATAGCCGATCACCTCCGCCACCATCGCGGTCAGGTCTCTGATGGTGATTTCTTTTCCGGTACCGGCATTGACGGTTTCATTGCCGCTGTAATGGTTCATCAGAAACACGCACAGATTGGCAAGATCATCCACATAGAGGAATTCTCTCAGCGGCGATCCGTCGCCCCAGCAGGTCACATACGGAAGGTTCTGTTCCTTCGCTTCATGGAAGCGGCGGATCAGTGCCGGCAGCACATGGCTGTGGGTCGGGTGGTAGTTGTCATTCGGCCCGTAGAGATTGGTAGGCATGACGGAAATATAATCTGTTCCGTACTGACGGTTCAGATATTCGCAGTATTTCAGACCGGAGATCTTCGCAAGCGCATATGCCTCATTGGTTTTTTCAAGTTCCGAAGTAAGCAGGCAGCTTTCCTTCATCGGCTGGGGCGCCATGCGCGGATAAATACAGGAGCTGCCAAGGAATTCCAGTTTTTTACAGCCGTTTTTCCAGGCACTGTGAATCACATTCATCTCCAGCACCATATTCTCATACATGAAGTCCGCAAGCGCCTCATTGTTTGCGGCAATTCCGCCGACCTTGGCCGCTGCGAGAAACACGTATTCCGGCTTATCCTGTTCAAAGAATTCTTCCACCGCCCTCTGATCTGTGAGATCGAGCTCCTTATGCGTCCGGGTAATGATATTGTGATACCCCTGCCGTTCCAGTTCGCGGACGATTGCAGAACCGACCATGCCTCTGTGGCCGGCGACATAGATCTTTGCGTCTGTTTCCATCATCTTGAGATCCCCCGTTCCAGATACTCCGCCAGATTGAACTTCACATGTTCGCTGGCTCTTTCCTGCGCCACCTGATACATATCATGCTCCACCATCAGACGGACCAGTTCATCAAAGGAGGTTTTTGTCGGATTCCAGCCGAGTTCCTTCTTTGCCTTGGCCGGATTGCCAAGCAGGTTGACAACATCGGTCGGCCGGTAGAAATCCGGGGAGACTTCAACGAGAACCCTGCCCGTGCTGCGGTCAATTCCCTTTTCATTTTCGCCTTCACCCTCAAATTCAAGGTCGATGCCGGCATACCGGAAGGCAAGCTGGGCGAATTCCCGTACGGTATGCTGTTCGCCGGTTGCGATTACGAAATCATCCGGTTCTCTGTTCTGCAGGATCAGCCACATGCATTCGACATAATCCTTCGCATAGCCCCAGTCACGCTTCGAAGACAGGTTGCCGAGATACAGCTTATCCTGTTTTCCCTGCGCAATACGGGAAGCCGCAAGTGTGATCTTGCGGGTGACAAAGGTTTCGCCGCGCCGTTCACTTTCGTGATTGAACAGGATACCGTTGCAGGCAAACATATGATAAGCATCCCGGTATTCCTTCACAATCCAGAAGCCGTACTGCT
>JAFYGX010000019.1 GCA_017543025.1 Solobacterium sp. | reverse complement strand
GGAGAGGAGAAAGGCGAGGAGAACAGAAAGGTATAGCGAAGGAAAGAGAACGTACGGTAAAGTATGCCTACGAACTGTTCTGTTCTCTGTATCCGGATTCAGACAGAGCAGATGCAGTAGCGTTTATTGAGAAACGATTCGGGGTTCCGGGAGATACAGTGCAGAAAGTTCTTGCGGGTCGGTAATGAAACTACAGCACATTATTTTTTTGGTGCGAAATATCGAATAAACGATATTGATGCCGAATAATAAGAAAAAGGAAAGGAAGATAGAGGGATGTAACAATGTGTAAAGCGATTGAACAGATGATGGCAGAAGCGGAACAGAGAGGAGAGCAGAAAGGAGAGCGGAGAGGAGAACGGAGAGGAGAAAGGCGAGGAGAACAGAAAGGTATAGCGAAGGAAAGAGAACGTACGGTAAAGAATGCCTACGAACTGTTCTGTTCGCTGCATCCGGATTCAGACAGAGCAGATGCAGTAGCGTTTATTGAGAAGCGATTCGGGGTTCCGGGAGATAAAGTGCAGAAAATTTTTGCAGGTCGATAATGAAACTGCAGGATGTATTTTTTGGGATACCTGTCATAAAGTGATTTACCGCCTGCCGATCCATCATCTTCAATACCTCCGATATGATTCTGCTCAAACAGTTGACATCATTTTCCGGACGAATATGAATACATAATCACTTTTTTTTGGAGGAATAATGCATTGAGCAGCACATTTGCCGGATATATGATGCAGATGCACAGATCTGTTACAGATCGATTAACTGCGTTGCCGTTTCAACAGGATGAGCGAAAACGGAGTTACGTACGGTTACAGCAGAATGGCATATTCCGGAAAGCACAATTTTTACGGAAGACTGAAAGAATCATTTTTTGAAATTTAGGGTGTCTGAATTTGACAGGGTGTGGTAATATATTACCTGCGAATGCGCCCGTAGCTCAGATGGATAGAGTATCAGATTCCGAATCTGAGGGTCGCAGGTTCGACTCCTGTCGGGCGCGCGTTAACAGAAGTACAGCAGAGATGCTGTATTTTTGTTTGCCTTCGGGCAGGAAACGGCAGATTCCAGGCAAAAAACTTGCATAGGCAATCAAAAAGGTTCAAAATTGAACTGTTTTGGAAAAGGACGATTTGAATGGAAACGTTTGATATATTTCTCAGAGGAAGAAGAATGAAGCTGATTCATAATCTGATGTATCAGAGCGTACGCAGGCAGTATGATCTGAAACAGGCAGAGGTGGAACTTCTTCTTTACAGTGAAGCGAACCCGGGATGCACGTCTCATTCAGCGGCAGAATTTCTGCTTTTGCATAAAGGACAGATTTCTCAGGCAGTCGATCATCTGAAACAGCTGGGATATATGAAATGTGAACGGGATCCGGAAGACAAGCGGTTCATCCGGATGACAATAACGGATCAAGGAAGAGAAGTGCTGAATGTGATTTCAGAGATTGCAGATGAGATCAACCGGGAGCTGTTCCGGGATTTCAGCGCAGAAGACTTCAGGAAATTCAAAGCTCTTTCCGATCAGCTGATCGTCAATATGGATCAGTTAATCCGGGAAAGGAAGGGAAAGTGAATCATGCGTATCGGTCTTGATGTCGGATCAACAACGATCAAATGCGCGGTATGCGAAGATGACGGCACGCTGCGTTATTCAGCTTATGAACGCCATCTGAGTCATATCAATGAAAAAGGCGAAGAGATGCTTCAGAGAATCCTGAAAGAGCAGGTAAAGGGAGAAAAGGCATACTTCGCAATTTCCGGTTCTGCCGGTATGGGCCTTTCCGAACGCTGCGGCGTACCGTTCGTTCAGGAAGTATTTGCGACCCGGGTTGCGGCAGAACGGCTGTCACCGGATACCGACTGTGTGATTGAACTGGGCGGTGAAGATGCGAAAATTCTGTTTCTTACCGGCGGTACAGAAGTGCGGATGAACGGAAGCTGTGCCGGGGGAACAGGAGCGTTTATCGATCAGATGGCAACGCTTCTGAAGCTGGACGCATCGGAAATGAATGATGCCGCAAAGAAAGCAGAGAGGACTTATACGATTGCCTCACGCTGCGGTGTATTTGCCAAAAGCGATGTGCAGCCGCTCATCAATCAGGGGGCAAAAGCAGGTGATATCGCCGCCTCCATCTATCAGGCGGTTGTAAATCAGACGATTGCAGGGCTTGCCCAGGGAAGAGAGATCAAAGGAAATGTGCTGTATCTTGGCGGGCCGCTGACCTTTTCGAGCTGTCTCAGAGATTCGTTTGACCGGACACTGAAGATCCAGGGAACATGTCCGGAACATTCTCTGCTTTATGTAGCGCTTGGCGCAGCGTTCTATGCCGATCAGGAAGTAGATCTCAAAGCGCTTCTGAAACGGCTTTCCGAAAAGCAGACAGAAACCGGTTATCAGAGTCTTCCGCCGTTATTTGAATCACGGGAAGAATACTGGGAGTTTCATAACCGGCATCAGAAAGCATCAATCAATCAGATCCGTTATGAAGACCGTACCGGAAGGATACATATCGGAATTGATTCCGGCTCTACGACAATCAAGCTGATTGCGATCGATGATGCGGGAAAGATTCTCTATTCCTGGTATCATCCGAATGAAGGAAACCCCATCACACTGGTAAAGAAATGCCTGATTGATCTGTATGAGAAATATCCGGATATCGATATTGCCTCCGTCACAACGACCGGTTATGGGGAGGAGCTGATCAAGCATGCATTTCACTGTGATTTCGGTCTGGTAGAAACGATTGCGCATTTTACAGCCGCAAGACATTTCATGCCGGATGTGGATTTCATCATTGATATCGGCGGTCAGGATATGAAATGTTTCCGGATCGAGAATCAGGCGATTTCCAATATCTTTCTGAATGAAGCGTGTTCTTCCGGCTGCGGAAGCTTTCTGCAGACCTTTGCGGAAGCGATGAACAGCGATGTGCAGGAGTTTGCCCGCATGGGAATTTATGCCCGCCATCCGGTTGATCTTGGCTCCCGCTGTACCGTATTCATGAACTCACAGGTCAAGCAGGCACAGAAAGATGGCGCTTCGATTGAAGACATCAGTGCCGGACTTTCGATCTCGGTTGTGAAGAATGCATTATATAAAGTAATCCGCTGTTCCGGACCGGACGATCTTGGGAAGCATATCGTTGTACAGGGCGGAACGTTCTATAACGAATCCGTGCTGCGCGCATTTGAGCTTGAAATCGGACGGGAAGTCATTCGTCCGAACATTGCCGGTCTGATGGGTACATATGGTGCTGCGCTGTATGGAAAAGCACATTGTGATCCGGCAAAGAAGAGCACGGTTCTGACAAGGGCAGAGTTGGAGAAGTTTGAACAGAAGGTTTCTTCCGTTGCCTGCCAGGGCTGCGGAAACCACTGCCAGCTGACAGTCAGTCTGTTTTCAGACGGGAAGCGGTTTATATCCGGCAACCGGTGCGAAAAACCGGTAACCGGAAGATCACGGGATGACCATCTGAATTTCTATGCCTGGAAGCGGAACCGTCTGGCTTCGTTCGGAGATGTCAGAGGAGAGCTGAATGAAGTGATCGGGCTTCCGCGCTGTCTGAATATGTATGAACTGCTGCCGTTCTGGCATACGCTGTTTGTTCATCTCGGGTTTTCCGTTCTGGTTTCGCCGTTTTCTGATCATAAGATGTATCAGAGCGGGCAGGGCACAATACCGAGTGATACCGCCTGCTATCCGGCAAAGCTGGCGCACGGGCATATACACTGGCTGTGTGAGAACGGTGCAGATACGATCTTCTATCCATGCATGAGCTACAACATGGAAGAAGGAAGAGGAGAGAATCATTACAACTGTCCGGTTGTTGCCTATTACCCGGAGGTGCTCGCAGACAACTGCAGAGAACTGGAATCGATCCGCATGATTCATGAGTATGTTGATCTTTCCAACCGGGCGGAATTTCTCCGCCGGTTTCCGAAGCTGTTCCGGAAATACTGGAAGAACAGAAGCGCAAATGAGATCCGCAAAGCGATCAGGGCAGCGTATGCGGCATATGATACCTGGATGCAGGAGATCAGAGAGGAAGGAATGCGTCTGATTGAGGAAGCACGTGCGGAAGGAAAACGGATCATTGTGCTCGCTGGCAGGCCTTATCATGCGGATCCGGAAGTCAGTCATGGAATCGATCAGCTGATCACCAAACTCGGACCCGCAGTCCTGTCAGAAGATGCGATCTGTCATCTGGATACCGGGGGAGAAGTGAATGTGCTGAATCAGTGGACGTATCACAGCCGGCTGTATGCGGCAGCGCATTATGTTCGAAGTCAGCCGGATATGGATCTTGTTCAGCTGGTTTCGTTTGGCTGCGGGCTGGACGCAATTACTTCTGATGAGACCCGGGCAATTCTGCAGGAAGGCGGAAAGCTGTATACCCAGCTGAAGATCGACGAGATCACAAACCTCGGTACGGTCAATATCCGTCTGAGGTCATTGATAGCGGCACTGGAGGAACAGAACACATGCAGTATCTGACACCGAATTTCACAAAGGAAATGATGAAAGACTATACCGTTCTGATTCCTTCCATGGCACCGATCCAGTTCCGGCTGATCAAAGCGGCGCTTGAAAGCGAAGGGTATCACCGGGTAGAGATGATTTCCAGCAGCAGTCCGGATGTGATGCGGCTCGGACTGAAGTATGTGCATAATGACACCTGCTATCCCGCACTGCTCATCATCGGTCAGTTTCTGGAAGCACTTGAAAGCGGGAAGTATGATCTTTCGCATACTGCACTGATCATTTCGCAGTCCGGGGGCGGATGCCGGGCGTCAAATTATATCCGGCTGTTAAGAAAAGCGTTGGTAAATGCAGGCTATGGCAATATACCAGTCGGTTCGGCAAATCTCAGCGGGCTGGAGAAAGGAAGCCGGATGCCGTATACCCTGAGGCTTCTGATCAAGCTGATCGCAGCCGTGGAATACGGAGATCTTCTGATGGCGCTGCGCAATCAGACGGCGCCGTATGAAGTGAAAAAAGGCGAGAGTGAAGAAGTGCTTGAAACACAGCTGCAGAAAGCGGAAGGATGGTTCAGGCGGAATCAGAACTGCGGACTGTTCCGTAAAACAGGTGCGTACCGGAGTCTGATTGAGCCGTTTTCAAAGATCGAAGTAAAACGGGTTCCGAAGGTAAAAGTAGGTGTGGTCGGAGAGATTTTTGTGAAATTTTCACCGGATGGAAACAATCATCTTCAGGATCTTCTGGAATCGCAGGGCTGTGAAGTGAATTTTCCGGGGCTGATGGGATATATTGAGTACTGTGTGGCAAATATGATTCTGGATACGAAGCTCTATGGCATGAAGCCCTCTTCCGGCAGAGCCGCACGTGTGCTTCTGAGCTATCTGGATCACGACAGCAAAATCGTCAGCGCCCTGCTGAAAGAACACGGTTACTATGCGCCGGGGTCCTTCCGGGAGCTGATGGAAAAACCGGATGGCATCCTTGGACTTGGTGCGAAAATGGGAGAGGGATGGTTGCTGACAGCGGAGATGGTAGAGCTGATTCAGGGAGGCTATACAAATATCGTCTGTGCTCAGCCATTCGGATGTCTTCCCAATCACATCGCCGGCAAAGGCGTTGTGAACCGGATCCGGGAACGGTTTCCGCATTCCTGTATTACCCCGGTTGACTATGATCCTAGCGCAAGCAGGGTCAACCAGGAAAACCGCATCAAGCTGATGCTGGCGGTGGGAAAAGAAGAGCTGGAAAAACAGCTGGAAATGCAGCGGAACCATGCGCTGCAGACAAATTGATTGGAGACAGACAGTGCGAGTGTGTGCTGTCTTTTTCTTTGCAGTACGGGAAAAAGGCAGCGGAACAGTCCGGAAACCGGTATTTTGCGGGATGAACTGGTATAATTTTTCCGTTATGAAAGAAATCTGTACAGGCATTCTTGCCCATGTGGATGCGGGCAAGACCACATGCATTGAAGCGTTCTTCGCTCATACCGGCGTGATCCGGAAGATCGGCCGGGTGGATCATAAGGATGCGGTGTTTGACAATGACCCGAATGAGCGGGAACACGGCATTACGATCTATTCCAAAGAGGCAGGCATCTTATGGAAGGATACGCGGATCCATGTGATCGATACGCCGGGCCATGCGGATTTTTCTTCGGAGATGGAGCGGGTTCTGTCTGTGCTGGATCTTGCGGTTGTCCTGATCAGCGGGCTGGATGGCGTGCAGGCGCATACGGAGACAATTATGAACTGCCTGTCGCATTACCATGTACCGGCTTTGTTTTTTGTAGACAAAATGGATATTGCCCGCCGGTCACAGGAAGATCTGCTCGAAGAGCTGAAAAAGCGGTTCGGCGAATGCCTTCCGCTGAATGCGGAAGGCACGGAAGAAGCGCTCGGCATGGTCAATG
>JAFYGX010000161.1 GCA_017543025.1 Solobacterium sp. | reverse complement strand
GATAACGAACACGACTGGAGGCAGAGGCATAATCCGGTAGATTTGTTCTTACGGAACTATGTGGATTAATTCCCGTGAACGCAGAGGGCCGCTGACATCAAAATCGACGTATCGAGCCATGTGGAGACTGTCTGCTAATGCATACCAATTGAGAGGGTCTCAAATAGGCTTTAACGGATATAATGAAAAACAGGCAAGAGAAATAATTGTGAAAACGAGTAGATTTATTAATTCAGAACCACCATTATACAGGCTGATTCGCTTCAATTTCAGGGCCACTGTGCAAACGATAGCGTTTATGAAAAGACACGTTGCGTTGATTATGACTTTTCTGCTGCTCACTATGGCGCTTTCGGCCTGCGCGGGCAGTGCGGAGAAGCCATCGATTCCGCAATTCCGTTATACGGGCGAGGGAAGCGCTTCCCAGCAGCAAGCGGGAAACCTGATCCGCCGCATGCCGGAAAACACACCCGCGCTCAGGGATGAAAAGCTCAACGGTTTTCTTGAAGCGCTTATGGAAGCGGCCTGGTCCATAGATACTTCCCGCTTTTCCGGCGCTCTTGCGGGTAAGGCGGGAATGATGGAAACCTCGCTGAGAAAGGCAGCGGATGCGGACAGAAACGATCCCTATGCCGTTTATGAAGCGGCAGCGACATTGGCGAAAGCTTATGACAGACTATTGGAAGAGAGTGAATGATACCTGCAGATTATTGCAATGACATGAATAATTCCGGCTTGTTGTCATGTTCTCGCAAACGGCCAATGAACAAAACCGGCGGACATGTTTCTGAACGCCATTTTTGAAAACAGGCATGGAAAATGACTGTCTATCTCATCTTCTCGAGCCAGAAGCCTGCAGAAATGATATCAATGAGAAATTCAGTTCACTGTCCTTGAGAACATCATCGATAGAAATCGGTCTGAATATGCTCTTTTGCCTGTTTCTCCATGAACAGGCACGGGATTACGGGTAGGGTTGTTATCGAATCACACCAAGGAGAAAAGCAATGGCATGTACTACACTTCTGGTCGGGAAAAAGGCCAGCTATGACGGATCAACCATGATCGCAAGAACGGATGACGGCGACTTTGATATAAAGAAGCTGGTGGTAGTCACTCCGGACAGGCAGAAACAGAAATATAAAAGTATCATTTCACATGTGGAGATTGAACTCCCGGATCATCCGATGCGTTATACGGCTGCACCGAACGTAGATGGAAAAGAAGGCATCTGGGCAACAAGCGGAATCAATGAAGCGAATGTGGGAATGACGGCTACGGAGACGATCTCGGTAAATCCCATGGTACTCGGGGCAGACCCGTATGTGGAATACAGGAAGAAGACACGGACGGAACCGGAAGTCAGAGGCGGAATCGGGGAAGAAGATATGGTGGTGCTTGTACTACCGTATATTCACTCCGCAAGAGAAGGCGTGCTGCGGCTCGGCACATTGCTGGAACAGTACGGAACCTACGAATCCAACGGAATTGCATTCAATGACCGTGATGAAATCTGGTATATGGAGACCATCGGCGGGCATCACTGGATGGCCCGCAGGGTGAAAGATGAAGAATATGTCATCATGCCGAACCGGCTTGGAATTGATTTCTTTGATTTTGAGGATGCATATGGAGCACAGAAGGAATTCATGTGCTCAAAGGATCTCAGATCATTCACGGAAGTGAATCATCTGAATATCAATCAGAGCGCGGTCTTCAATCCCAGATATGCATATGGCACGCATTCCGATGCCGACAGAATCTACAACAACCCGCGGGCTTGGTTCATGGGGCGTTACTTTAATCCGACCACTCACAGCTGGGACGGACCGGATGCGGAATACAGGCCGGACAGTAATGACATCCCCTGGTCATTTGTACCGGAGAGAAAGATCACAGCGGAAGATGTGAAATATATTCTTTCCTCTTATTATCAGGGCACGCCGTATGACCCGTATGTGAAGGGGGAAGATTCCCGGAGCGGAATGTACCGGCCGATCGGGGTCAGCCGTACAGGGGTGACAGTTCTCTGTCAGATTCGAACCGGGGTGCCGGAAGAAATCAGCGGTATTGAATGGTTCAGCTTCGGTTCCAATGCCTTTAATGTTATGGTGCCGTTATATACTGCAGTGAACGATCTGCCGGTATATTTCAGAAATACAGGCATGGATGTTTCGACGGAAAGCTTCTTCTGGGCAAGCAGACTGATCGGGTCACTGGCAGATAAGAATTACGGCAGCTGCATTCAGATCATTGAACGATATCAGAACGCGGTAGCTGCGAAATCACATGAGCTGCTGAATGAATATGACCGGAAATATGCAGAGAAAAAAGATGCAGATCTGCTCATGCAGGCGAATGAGAAGATTGCGGCGATGGTGAAGAAAGAAACGGTCAAAGCGCTGAATGAAGTGCTTAAGATTTCGGACAGGAAAATGAAAAACGGATTTTCCCGGGCAGATAAATAATCCGCTGCAGGGCGGTACAGAACTTCTGTACATGATGCGAAATGTGTCTGCTCTGATTATTATGAGATCAGAAAGCGAAAAGAAAGGCATACATTCCGGTGATTCCGGATTCAGACGGGAAAACTGAGCTGTCTTCCATGGTGTTCAGGATATTATGCAAGTGCGGTCGATATCGGTGAGTATCCGGAAGAAACCGGTTTGTTTCAGCAGCTGCACTGATTATAAAAGCAGCGGTTTGATGCTTATAATATAGACAGATATGAATAACAGAGTACTGAAAAAAATAACCGGTGTGATTGTCCTGACAGCGATGCTGTTCTGTATTCCGCAGATGAGGAATCTGATCCGTCTGTCTGCGGCGGGATTGATCTATGAAGCACCGGTCATCCGCAAAGGCGTCATCCACATTGCCTGTGTGGGAGACAGTATTACCTATGGGGCCGGTGTACTGGATGAGAAGGAACGGCGGATTGATGAGCTGACCTGGCCGTATCTTCTGGAACAGAAATACGGAGAATCAACTCAGTGTCTGAACTATGGGGTGGCAGGCAGAACTCTTCTGAAGGAAAGTGAATATTCCTATACAGATACTGCGTATTACAGGCTTTCCATGGAATGCGGCGCGGAAGGCTATCTGATAATGCTCGGCAGTAATGACAGTAAAGCGGAATGCTGGAATAAGAAAAGATATGAAGCGGAGCTGGAAGAATTTGTACGTGCATATACCGCACTTCCGCAGAAGCCGGTCGTTGTGCTGATGACACCGCCATGTGCATTTGCGATGGAGGGCAGTGAAACACCCGCATACGGAATCCGGAATGAGATCATAGAAACAGACATTGTTCCGATTGTGAAATGGACGGCGGAAAAACTCGGAATTCCCTGTTTTGATCTTTACAAAGAGACGAAAACACATCCGGAATGGTTCGGAGATGGCGTTCACCCCAATGCGGAGGGAAATGCAGCAATTTCAGAGATTATATTTGAAAAGATCCGTGAGCTGTAGTCAGATCAGTACACAGATCTTACGCCATGTCTGTACATAAGCTGCGTTACAGGGGGCCTGGGTAATCGAAGGCTCCCTTTCCTTTTTTACAGACTTTCGCACCCGGGATTACCTGGATGATGGAACAGGATGAAATGAACGTCAGATCACAGCGTGCATCCGCTGCCGGCAGAAAGAAGCAGATCTGTCCTGTCTGAATGCGGCGATCACAGAAGTATCTGACGTACTGCTGAGAAGATCAGAGAATTATGAAACTGTTTCATGAAAATCACACGCTGTTTCATTTCCGCTGAAAAAATGTAAGGGTTTTTATTGCAATGGAATACATGCAATGATAAACTTTTTTCGATGATAGAGGCGCGGATGCGATGGAAGGAGACAGAGCCGGCAGGCAGTGACGTCCCTCTCCAGCAAGTTCGCCGAACTGTTTTGCAGGGCGCTGTGAAACGGTGGGCTGCCGGAGAACATCCGGCAGACTGTCTGCGAAAGCAGGAGTGCTATCGGTCTGGTGATTTCATGTATGCCGGCGGTAGGATTCCGCCGGTTCTTTTTTTGGAGGTAAGAGACTATGGACATGATTGCAGGCGTCAGTGTGAAAACACTGGCGGAAACGTACGGAACCCCGCTCTTTGTATATGATGAAGGAAAAATCCGTGACATCATGCGCATTTATACAGAACAGTTCCGCTCTGATTCTCTGAAGACCGGAGTTCTGTATGCATCCAAGGCGTTCAGCTGTAAAGCGATTCTGAGGCTGGCGAACGAATACGGGTTCTGTCTGGATGTGGTGTCCGGCGGAGAGCTCTATACCGCCATACAGGCAGGCTTTCCGGCAGAGAAAATCTACTTTCACGGAAACAACAAGACGATGGATGAACTGAGGCAGGCGCTGGACGCAAAGATCGGAACAATCGTAGTGGATAATCTGTATGAGGCAGAACTGCTCCGCAGACTGTGTGAAGAGACCGGACAGTGCGTGCATACGCTGCTGCGAGTGAATCCGGGAATTGAAGCGCACACGCATCACTATATCGTGACTGCTCATGTTGACAGTAAGTTCGGTATCTCATTTGTCAATGAAGATGAGCTGGTTGAAACGATCCGGGTTCTGCAGGGATGTGAGAAGATTGTGTTTGACGGTCTGCACGCGCATATCGGAAGTCAGATCTTTGACCGTCAGGCGTTTGCTGAGGAGATCCGCAAGCTGTTTGCATATGCGGATCATCTGAAGCAGTCGTATCAGATCGATGTGAAGGTTCTGAATTTCGGCGGCGGCTTCGGAGCGAGATATACCGAGCAGGATGTGCCGATTCCGACCGACGAGGTATGCCGGATGATGGTGGAAATCTGTGAAGAAGAGAACAGGCGGTATGGAAACCGGATGGAACAGATTCTGATCGAACCGGGCAGGAGTATTGTCGCAGAAGCAGGATATACAATCTATACGATCGGCGCGATCAAGAAAACGCCGAATAAACTGTATGCGTTTGTGGATGGCGGTATGGCAGACAACATCCGGCCGGCGCTTTACAGCGCGGAATATGACGCCTTCATTTACGGTAAGGAAACGGAAGCGGTATATGCGGAATATACGATTGCCGGCAAATGTTGTGAATCGGGCGATATCCTGATTCAGAAAATTGCCCTGCCAAAGGCGGAACCGGGGGATCTTCTGGTGATGAAGACAACCGGGGCATATGGCTATTCGATGGCAAGCCACTACAATAAACTGCTGCTGCCGGCTGTGGTGTTTGCGGAAAACGGCAATCACCGCTGTGTGATCCGCAGAGAGACTTATGAACATATGACAGCACTTGAGGACTAGGAGGAAGAGATGATGATCAAGGGTTCGATTGTTGCACTCATAACCCCGTTCAATCCGGACGGAAGCGTAAATTTTGAGAAGCTCGGAGAATTGCTGGAATGGCATGTGGCCAATCATACCGACGGCATTCTTGTGCTGGGAACGACAGGCGAAAGCACGACCATGACGCATGAGGAAGACGATGCGGTTGTGGAGTTTACCCTGAAAACCATAAACGGGCGGATTCCGGTAATTGCGGGTTCAGGGTCCAATGACACTGCAACCATGCTTATGAAATCAAAGAAATATGCAGATATGGGGGCGGATGCACTGCTTGCGATTACGCCGTATTACAACAAGGCAAATGAAGAAGGAATGATCCGTCATTTCACAACAGTTGCGGATCAGGTCAGCGCTCCGGTCATTCTTTACAATGTGCCGGGCCGTACCGGCTGCTCCCTGAGCGTGAAGGCGGTAGAACGTCTTTCCGGTCATCCGAATATCATCGGAATCAAGGAAGCCAGCGGTAATATCAGCTTTGCGGTCAGTATTTCAAGATATCTGAGCGATGACTTCGTGATGTACAGCGGAAATGACGACATGATCGTTCCGATTCTTTCCCTCGGCGGCTCGGGCGTGATCAGCGTCTTTGCCAACACGAATCCGAAAGAGTGCCATGAGCTTGTCGCGAAATGGTTTGAAGGCGATTATGCCGGATCGCTTGAAATTCAGCAGAAATATCTGGATTACATCCATGCACTGTTCTGCGAAGTGAATCCGATTCCGGTCAAGGAAGCGATGAATGCGATGGGCATGAATGTCGGCGGATACCGTCTGCCGCTGTATGAGATGGCGGAAAAGAACAGGGAAACCCTCTATGCCGAAATGAGGAAAGCTGGTCTGTTATGAAGATCCTTATCGGCGGAAAAGGAAAGATGGGATCACTGATTGCCTCCACTGCGGCGGAAGCCGGACATACGGTGCTTGGCTGTGCAGATGCGTTTGATCAGAGCGCATTGCAGAAGGAAGCGGCAGATGTGGTGATCGACTTCAGCCATCGCGACAATCTTTCCTGGATTAAAACATATGTGCTGAAGCATCATTGTGCGCTGGTTTACGGAACAACCGGTCTTACCGAAGAAGATAAGGCAGTTCTGAAGGAACTTGCAGAAACAATCCCGGTATTTTACAGTTCCAACTTCTCCTATGGCGTTGCCGTATTGCGGAAGCTGGTTGCGACAGCGGTGCCTCTGCTGAAAGACAGCTTTGATATGGAGCTGATCGAAACGCACCATAATCAGAAGAAAGATGCGCCGAGCGGAACCGCAAAATCTCTGCTTGAGATTATGAATCCGGATGGGGAATTCCGGGAAGTATACGGCAGGGAAGGAATGTGCGGCGCACGGCAGAGAGAGATCGGCGTTCATGCGGTAAGAGGCGGAACAGAAGCGGGCGAACATACGGTTCTGTTTTTCGGAAATAACGAATCGATCACTCTGACACATCATGCGGCCAGCCGCCAGATCTTCGTCAACGGAGCAATCCGGGCGGCGGAGTATCTGGTAAAACAGCCAGCCGGCATGTATGACATGAATGACCTGTTGTTCTGAAGGAGGAGCGGAAAATGAAGACAAGAATCGGACTGCTTGGTTATGGAAATCTCGGACGCGGCGTGGAGTGTGCGGTAAATGCAGCGGAAGATATGGAACTTGCGGCGGTATTTACCCGCAGAGATCCTGCATCTCTGAAGATTGCTTCAGAGAATGTTCCGGTTGTTTCCGTGAATGATCTGATGAACTGGAAGGATCGGATCGATGTACTGATGATCTGCGGCGGCAGCGCAACAGATCTTCCGGTACAGACGCCGGAGTATGCAAAGTATTTCAATGTGATTGACAGCTTCGATACACATGCCAATATTCCGTCCCATTTTGCGAATGTGGATCAATCGGCGAAGGAAAGCGGGCATATCGCAATGATCTCCGTTGGCTGGGATCCGGGACTGTTCTCACTTGCCCGTGCCTATGCCGGGGCGGTTCTTCCTGATGGAACCGATTATACATTCTGGGGCAAAGGCGTTTCTCAGGGTCACTCCGATGCGATTCGCCGGATTGAAGGCGTTGCGAATGCAAAACAGTATACGATTCCAAGAGAAGAAGCGCTGGAAGCTGTGCGCAGCGGATCAAATCCGGAGCTGAGCGTACGCGACAAGCACCTGCGCGAGTGCTTTGTCGTACTGAAAGAAGGCGCGGATGCAAAGGCAGTAGAAGAAGCGATTGTCACTATGCCGAATTACTTTGCGGATTATGATACTACAGTACATTTCATTTCAGCAGAGGAGTTTGAGCAGGATCATTCCGGCATGGCTCACGGCGGATTTGTGATCCGCACGGGTAAAACCGGAGCCGATCATAATCATGTGATCGAATTCAGCCTGAAACTGGATTCCAACCCGGAATTTACTGCCAGTGTGCTGACTGCTTATGCAAGAGCTGTCAGGCGCCTGAATGAAAGGGGAGATACCGGCTGTAAGACGGTATTTGATATCCCTCCGGTACTGCTCAGTACGCTGACGCCGGAAGAGATGCGGGCACATCTGCTGTAGTCAGATTCATCACAGGCTCTGTTCCTGAAAAGGAGCAGGGCTTTTCTTTGGATCAGGGCTGCGGAATGATCCGGCTGCGGGCTGTCGGATGAAGGATTACGGAGAATCAATATCGATTATAATGAAAGAACATTCTGGTCTGGAATACCAGACTGCATTACGGAGGAAAAAGCATGAAACGATTTCAGTCATTTGCAGAGCTGGTGAAGGAAGCCGGAAGTCTCTGCAGCGTGTGGGTAAATATAGAAGGCAAACCTGTGACAATTCTTGAGCTGGTTGACGCAATGGACAAAAATCCGGACCTGGAAGCACCGAAGGCATATGTTCTGTCGGAAGAAGGCGCAATCGGGGCGACCGATCAATATGAGTATTCGGTTGCCTGGTTCTGTGTTCCGATGGAAGACGGACCGGAAAAGACAAAAATCATGAAACGGCTTGAAGCTGCCCTGAACGGAAAACCGGAGAAAGCCGGAGGTGCAGAAGCAGCTCAGTTCTGTGTGGAATGCGGAACAAAGCTTCCGTCTGATGCGAAGTTCTGCTCAAAGTGCGGCAGAAAGCTTGCATAAGGGAGAAATGCGGCGGAACGGCCGTGCCGGAATCCGGGAAACATGCGGGATTGCCGGTGAATAGCGCAGGAAGAAAATCTGCGGTGAAATAATGTATGTGAAGCAGTCCGGAAAGCCCGGCCTGCTTTTTTTCTTTTTTTCGGGCCAGGAAATAATTTTAAAAATATTTTTCTGATTTCTTCGGGTTTTTGAAAAATGCCGGCAATAAGAAAAATGTCAGGCGTGAAATTCTGACGGAGAAAGGAAGGAAAACATGCACGTAACGTTTAACAGTTTCAAGCGGATGTCCGGTGTCATCATCACTGCATTCCTGCTGTTTACGGGTCTGTTGCCGGTAATCGCGGAGGGATCTTCAACAGAAACAGTAAACAACATCGGACTCGGCAATGTGTCAATCAGCCTGAATGAATTCAAGGTTGACGCAGCAGGAAAAGAAACACCGATTGAAGGAAACGCTGACCGGAAGATTATTCTTCCGGGAGAAACCATTTCAAAGCTGTCAAAGATCACAGTGAACGGTCACAAGTCATGGATCCGCGCAAAGGTGATGGTAGACGGAGACCGGAAAATCACAGATCTCGATCCCTCTTGGGTGATTCTCGCAGACGACGAGCACTGGGCAAAGAAAAAGGATTTCTGGTATTACACCGAACCGGTAGACCATGGAAAGACAATCCGTTTTACGAAGGAAGTACGGGTGCCGGGAACAGAGGAAAACAGTGTCAGAAATACCAGCTTCAACGTAGTGGTGTGGGCGGATGCCGTACAGTATGACAATTTCAAACCGGACTTCAATGCGGAGGACCCGTGGTTCGGCACGGTAGTCGAGACTTCAGTCTATGACACATTCCGCAACAAGCCCACCGGAGAAACACATTTCTTTGTGAGCTATGAAGGAGGCGCGCAGGGACTGATTGCGAATACCGGCGATCTGTTCGATAACTTCAGGACGCTGATGCCGGGAGATCGCGTTCAGGACAGCGTTGTGATCGGAAACGGATACCATCAGCCGGTAAGACTGTATTTCAGAATCGAAGGCACTGAGAATGATGAGCTTGCCAGGCAGGTGCGGCTTCGGGTCAGAGCAGGTGAGATGCAGATCTTTTCCGGAACCCTGAAGGATGCGATGAACGAGATGTATCTTGCATACATGACGCCGAAATGGCAGGCCGTACTCACCTATGAACTGGAAGTGCCGGAGACACTGAAAAATGAATTTGAACTGGAACATACCCATCAGAAATGGATCTTCCGGGCAGAGCTGAATACGCCGCAGAGAATCACACCGAAAACCGGTGACAGCAGTTCACTGGCGGCTGCCGGTATCCTGCTGAGCATCAGTGTTGCGGTCGCTGCAGCAGCAGTGCTGATTCTGAATCTGGAGCGCAGAAAGAGGCTTCCGGAATGAGCGGAATACAGACAGAAGACGGACTGCGTAAAACACTAAAGCTGATTTTCTTTGTCAGCGCTGCGCTTCTTGTATTACGGGCCGGTCTTTCCAATCTGCCGCGGCTGTTCGGCTTTTCTGCCTATGCGGTTACCTCAGGGTCCATGGAGCCGGAAATACCGGTTGGTTCGCTGGTTCTGGTGAATCAGCAGGATCGAACGCCCGATGTCGGAAAGATCATGACCTATCACATTACAGACAATCCGTCTTCCATGATTGTGACGCATCGGGTCAATGAAATCACTGAAACCGGGGAACTGATCATGAAAGGCGATGCAAATCAGACGGCTGATCTGAACCGCATCAAAGCAGAACAGATTATCGGAACAGACGTCTGTGCGCTTCCGTATCTTGGTTATCTGATCAGTGATTTGCGTATTCGCATCGGATTGACGGCAGTATCTGCCGGAGCCGCATTCGGAGCGGTATTTCTTGGGAAACAGAATAAAGAAAGGGAATGAAGAAGATGAACTACACACTTTTGGCAAAACGGACCGCTGCTGCGGTCATGGCAATGGCGGCTTCTGCGGGAGTTACGGCGGTATTGAACCGTGCGCCGGCAGAATCAACCTCAGCGTATTTTACGGACAGTGAACATCATACAAACAGCTACAGCTTTGGCGATGTGACGATCGACGGAACGGAAACGCTCTGGAATCCGGAAAAGACAAAGCACATGGTTCCCTGTCAGATCGAAGCGAAAAATCCGCGTATCGAGAATACAGGTACGAATCTTGCGGTCGGGTATATCGTCGTTGACAGTCCGATCCGCACAAAGACCAGGCTGTCCGATAAAGACGGACATCTGCTTCCGGAAGCGGATGTGGAGATTTTCCGGTTTCTGAAAGCAGATAAAACCGAAGGCTTCAATACCGCAAACTGGGTGCTGGCGGACAGTATGTACATCGATGAAAAGGGAAATACGACCGGACCGGCGCTCAATGCTGCTTCCACAGTACCGGCAAATACAGCAGCCCGCCGCTACATCTTCGGATACCGGGATTCCATTCCCGGCGGAACCGCGGATCAGCCGACAAAGACCGATACGCTGTTTGACAGTATACAGGCGCAGAATTTCGTCGAAGGTTCGTTTGAATCCGGTAAGGAATCCGGAATTGAAGTGTATTTTCTCGCGGTGCAGGCGGAGAATCTCACATTGAGCAGCGGCGCGGTGACAACCGCAGAATCAACGAAAAACATGAGTGCAGAAATGTTAAAGGATATTTACCGGATCGCTGCTGCCCGGGCAGACCTTTCCGATATTCAGGAAGCGGATACCTCCAACAAGCTTGATTTGCATGCAAAGAAGCGGGGTTAAGCAGATGAACTACAGCAGACAGAGAATGCGGGAAGCGACAGTATGCGCGGCTGTCATATGCCTTCTGTCGGCAGGCAGTGCAGGCGTGACGGCGGCTTACTATGCATCTTCGGAGAAACATTCCAACCCGGCAGGATTTGCAGAAAATACCGTAGAGATCAGAGAACCGGACTTTAACCCGAAGATTGTAACCGATTACGGGACAACAGATTATGCAAAGAGCGTCAGCGTGGAAAATACCGGATCGGTTCCGGTTTACGTACGGGTGCGTATTGAATTCAGCGATCCCAGAGCAGAACAGTGCTCCACCATTACCAACAGTACGGGAACGTTTGCCGCATCCGAACTGAAGTCCCGTCTGCCGGAGGGGTGGACAGAAGGCGAAGAACGTTATCTGTACTACACGAAGCCGCTGCAGCCAGGACAGAAAACAGATGAGCTGATTCAGAAGGTATCGACCACGTTTACAGAAAAGAGCGGAAAGATGGATTACGACATCTATGTCCGCACCGAAAGCATTCAGACAAAACAGGCAAAGACACCGGGAGGAGAGGCAGCTGACTGCTCCTGGAAGGAAGCCTGGCAGTACAGCCGGATCTGAAAGGGAGACAGTAAATGAACAGACATCACACAATGATACAAATCCTGCTGGCAGGAATTCTGTGGGTTTCCACGATTCTGCCGGGATATGCACAGCAGCCGGAAGGCGAAGAAGTTCCGGCGGAGGAAATCAGTGAACCGGAACAGCCGGAAGTGCCGGAGGAAGAAGAGGAACCGGAAACCGAAGAAGCGGAACTGATTGAGGAAGCGGATCCGGAAAGCGATCCGTCAGAAGCAGAAGAAGAACAGGAGCCGGAAGCGGAAATCGACGGGCCTCAGACGCCCGCAGAACCGGAATCTGCAGCGTATTCCTGCCGGCTGATTGTGATTACAGACAGTGAGATCCGGGCAGAGGATATCATTCTTTCCAGGTATGAGAATATGTACATACTCGGATACGAAGATGAAGAGAGCTTGAAACAGGCGTTGGAATACTATTCCGAGCATGCGGAGCACGCGGAACGGGATGCGGTATTTCAGATTGCGGATGAAGAAACGGAAGAAGAGCCGGAAAACAGCGATCCGTTTCAGCAGCTGAGTGAGCTGATGGAAGAACCGTCAGTGGTGCTGACAGAGAAGAAACCGGTGATTGCACTGATTGATACCGGAGCGGATCCGGATTGCAGAGCAGTCATTTCAGCTGTCAGTGTGCTTGGTGAGAACCCGCAGGACGACAACGGGCACGGGACGAAGATGGCAGAACTGATCCTTGCGGAAAATCCGGATGCCAGAATCCTTTCCATCAAAGCGATGGATCAGGGAGGAAGCGGAACTGTTTCTTCTGTCTTTGCCGCCATTGAGTATGCAGTTGCGCAGAAAGCGGATATCATTTCGCTTTCTGCCAGTGCAGTCCGGTCTGAAAAAAGCACCGTCATCCTGGATGCGATCAGCCGGGCGGTGAAAAACGGAATTCCGGTCGTCGGTGCTGCCGGCAACCGGGGAATGAACGCTTCTTATTTTCTTCCCTCCTGCAGTGAAGCGGCACTGATCATCGGAAGCTGCGGGCCGGACGGTGCGATCAGAACCATTTCGAACTTCGGAAGCACAGTGGATTATCTTGTGACATCGGGTACGACCAGTGAAGCAGCCGCAAGATTCAGCGGAATTCTTTCGAAACATATCGCTTCTGATCCGATCCGGTTTACGGAAAAGAATCTCTTCCGGTATGAATGGGATGGGAAGAGCCATGGAAAAGGCGTGCCGATCGGAGAGGACGAGAACTTTCATATACAGTGCAATGGCTTCCGGTATGGCGATGTGTATTTCTGGCAGATCCCGCATGGAGCGACAACGACCGCAGATGCAATCCTGATCCCGAATGTGCAGCAGGATATCCTGAATGCAAAAACCGATACAAAGAACGGATATGATGTGCTGTTTCAGCAGTATGCAGATGAGATATTCACGCCTGGACACGGTTACTCGATATTTGCGAGCACGCATAAACCGAATACCGTTTCCTCCTGGGGATCTTCCGCAGAAGAGGACGGGGATACGGGCAGGTATTTCAACTCCTCCCGCGAGTACACTCTGAACGCAAAAACGCTGAGCGGCTTTACATACAGGGGAATGATTGCCCAGCAGGCTGTCAATCATCACGATGGAGACTACGGGCCCGGGTCGCATAACGTACCGATCGTCTTTCCTGGGCCGGTCCCGCTGACATCTTTATCCAATGCGGTTTCCGTGAATCTGAAACTCGGGGAAGAAGGTGCTGTGAAATGGAACAGCAAAGGATGGGAAGAAACATCCGGCGGAGTAGATTATGAGGGCTTCCGGGTGGACTTCTACTATGAGGCGCCGGATCAGAATTACAATCTGACAATTAATTACCTGGAAGAAGGCACAGATAAAGTGCTTTCGCCGAAGTACGGGCCGAAGGTATTTGCGGCAGGGGCACAGTATGAAGTGGCATCACCAGATATTTCGGGATATGTGCTCTGCGACAGCGCACAGAAGACCGTAAAGGGCACTATGCCGGCGAAAGATCATACGATCAATGTGTACTACCGGAAACAGTTCCGGATCGACACCAGAGTGATCAACGGAAAGATTACGCTGAACAACGATATGGAACAGAGCGGTGCCGTCGGAGACAATACATGGAATGCGTCCGGTGCTGTAACGGGGATCAGCTCCGGTCAGAAACGCACAATCCGATATGAACCGCGGCCGGATTACGTCATGGATTATGTGAAGGTGGACGGGACGAATACAGACTTCTCAAACTGTCTCAGCAGTTACAGTTTTAACGGAATCAATGCGGATCATAAGATTGAGGTGCGTTATTCTCCGAAACCGCCGGCAGAGAAGACCGTAAAAAATGATGCAGGTACAGTGATCGATGGAAATATGGTGCGTGCCGGGGACATTCTCACTTATGAAATCAAAGTGAAGAATACCTTCTCCGAGACAAAGAAATTCACGATCAGAGACAGTATCCCTTCACTTGCAGAGTATGTTGCAGGAAGTGCGAGCGACGGGGGAAACAATGCGGGCGGCGTTCTTACCTGGTCCCTGGATGTCGCATCCGGGAAAGAGAAAACCGTAACGTTCCGTGTGAAAGTGAAGAATGAAGCGAAAGGGAAGATTGTAAAGAACACAGCGGAAGCGGAGGTTAATCAGGTCAGGATCACAACCAATCCGACAGAAAACCCTGTGCTTCCGGATCCGGTGAAAAAGATCACGGATCCATCCGGAACCGATCTCAATGGCAGGACTGTCTCAAAGGAAACGGTGCTGCGTTATCAGATTACGGTAAAAAATCCTGCTTCTGCCGCAAAAGTCTTTACGATCAGAGACACGATACAGCCGTATCAGAAACTGCGGCAGAATTCGATCAGTGACGGCGGAAGTCTTTCCGGCAGTCAGATCACCTGGCAGGTGACGGTCGCAGCAGGCGGAGAAAAGACTGTGACATTTGAAACAAATGCGGATGAATGGGGAAAAAAGATTCCCAACCGCGCATCAGTCACCGTAGACCATGGTCCCACTGCCGAAACGAATGAGACAGTGGTATATACGCCGGTACCGCCGGAGAAAACGGTCAGATCGGTCGGCGGCGTGGATCTGAATGGCAGGGCGATTGCAGTGAATGAGACATTCTTCTATGAGATTGCGGTGAAAAACCCGACGGAAACGACCCGTCTGTTTACGGTCAGCGATGATGTTCCGTCCGTGCTGAAGGTACTCGATGCCGGAGAGCTGAAAGAAACGTATGTTTCAAAAGGAGCTGGCGCATCGTGGAACGGGAATCATGTGACATGGAAGATGAATCTTGCGGCAGGGGAAGAAAAGAAGCTGTATATCAGGGCGATCCTGACGGAAAGCGATGTGACATTTACCAACCGGGCAACGGAGATTGTCGATCAGGCAGAGATTGAATCGAATGAGGTGAAGAACTGGTCTGCAAGGATCATCATCAACGCCTTGATCCGACAGTATTACGGGCCTTATGGCCAGCCGGCGTTCCTGTATTCCATTGCGGACAGCACAGGAACGACCTGGCACCGAATGATCATTGTTGATCCTTCTTCCAGAACCGGACAGGCAGTCCTTGACATTCCGACCGGGCATGATGCGGATCAATGGGTGATCCGGGATGAAAAAGGAACCAGATATCAGTTTGTAAGCGCAGAATCCGGAAGTGCAAATATGAACGTTTCCGGCAATACCGGCAAAGCAGATATTTCTGCCGATGCACGTCTTGGAATCATCGATTATGTGTATGACATCGTAAGATGGGACGAGACCTCTCACCTTGCGGCTGTCACGAATCCGATCACCTACAGAAAGGGATGAAAAAACGGATCCGGTGCCTGTAAACGGGTATCGGGTCCGTTTGCTTGAAATCTGGCAGTGATTCCGTGCTGACTCGTTCAGCCGGATAAACCGACCCTTCATGCAGGAATCGCAGAAAGCGCTGGCAGATACAGATACGAAGACTCAGAAGCGGATCTCTGCGGTCACCTCTTCGATCTCTTCGCTGGTCAGAGAAGATGATACTTCCCAGTCATAAACGACCGGCCGTTCTGTCTGAATCTCTTCACTTTCACTGTACATCTTAATTCCCCCTTCACTTCAGATGTGCCATCCGGTTACCTATCTTACTTCTAAAAAAAGGGAATACAATGCTTGAAATCAGAGAAGCAGAATGCTTGTCTCCTGTTAACGGGGTTTTCTTAGAATCCGGTGCAGCTGGGGGCGGAGCACCAGTTCGCTGATCACAGTACCTTCTCTCTGACGGAGAATGGTTTCCACCGCATCTGCGGTATCCTGCGGGGAAAGGCTTGCGCCAAAGGAAGAATCTGCAGTGAAATCCGCGTTCCGGTAAAGCGCTGTCTCTGTCATATCGGGCAGAATGGCAGAGACGCGGAGCCCGCTTTTGCGGTGCTCTTCGAACAGCGTGCGGCTGAAATGAAGCAGACCGGCTTTGCAGGCACCATAAACCGCACCATGCGTGCTGACGGAAAGTGCAGTGACGCTGCAGATATTGATAATGTACCCCTGGTTTCGTTTCAGGGTCCGAAGCAGAGAATTGCAGATCAGAATCGGCACTTCGAGATCTGTGCGGCACATGTTCTGAATCTCTTCTGCGTGCAGGGTTTCCAGCGTGCCGTACCAGGCTGTGCCGGCATTGTTGATCAGCACTCTGAGCCGATCATGCGGCAGTGACGCCGCAAATCGTTCCCAGGCTGCTGTGTCAAGCAGATCCAGCTCAACAGGATGAAACAGCGGGCTTTGAATCGGATCTTCGCTGCAGAATGTGCGTCCGATTCCGTATACTTCATAGCCAAGTGAGATCAGCCGGCGGCTGATCGCTTTTCCGATGCCGGAAGAGGCACCGGTAACCAATGCAAGCTCATGCATAGACAGGGGATCCTTTCTGAATGGCAGTGTTTCTTCAAAGCGTACAGGAAATCAGCGCGTTAAAGACGGAAGATTCTGTCCGGATCCGTATATAGCGCTAATTTCGAATAAACAAACTGTTCGATCTCTTCCCGGCGGGCAGAATCATACTGGCAATAGCCGTTTACGGTCTCGTATGGATACTGGAGCACGGCCAGTTCCGGGAAGCGTTTCCGCATGCGGCGCTGATAACCGTCGGACTGCCGGTAGGAACCGACGCTGAATCCGCTGATGCGGGCAAGGTCTGTCGAAGTCCGTACCGTATCGATCAGATCAGAATAAGCTTCTTTCCAGGAAGGAAAACGGATCAGAGGATCAAAGCAGAGCCGGACAGGAAAGCCAGCGTCCAGCGCCGCATTCGCTGCCGCAAGCCGCTGGGCGAGCGAGGCGGTATAGTGCTCACAGGCATCGATCAGAGACTGCGGAGACAGTGTGAAGGAAACAAAGAGCCTGGGATTGCTTTGAAGCCTGGAATAGAGAGTTGTATTCCCGCATTTCGTGCGGATTTCCGCAGTCAGCAGGGGCTGTTCAAGAATGAAGTCGTTCCATTGACGGATCTGATGGCTGATGGATTCTAACGGAACCATATCGGTTTCATAGGACAGAGAAAGATAGAGCGGGCCTTCAGCCAGCAGGCTGCGGGCCGCTTCCAGAAAATCTTCCATATTCAGAAAGAGGACGATGTTTGCGGTGGAGTAGATCCCCTTCAGCCAGCAGTAATCGCAGTCATAAATGCAGTTGAGCGTGGAAGAGGTATAGAAAAAACGCTCTGCGCCAAAGCTCTGGCAGACCGGTGCCCCGGGATAGAGGAAGGTGCCGTGCTTGCGGGCGAGAATCAGATTCGGACAGCTGCGCTGTGCCTGATAGCTCTGCGAGGAACGGGAAAACACATCTGTATAGCGACGCACAGGGATTACACAGGATTGCGGAAATAACCGGAGGACAGCCTGTGCACGTTCTGTGTCCAGAAGATCTTCCTCGACATAAATATGAGAAAAGAGTTTACGGCAGGAGCTCATGAAACAGCACCTCCAGTATTTTTTTTCCTTCTTCTCTGGAAGCGGCCGGCAGCCGGCCTGCTTCACGGAGCTGCTGCAGAACGGAAGAAGGATCAATCCCTGCAAGGGCACAATAACGCAGCAGCTGATTCAGACGCCGCTCCATGGTTACAGAAGCGTTCAGCTCTGCAGACAGGGTTCTGAGGGATGAGGGTATGTCGCTATGCGGCGGGACAGGGGAACTGTCGCTGCGCAGCCGTTCAAGCTCACGCAGAACCGCATCGCATAACAGGGATGCACAGCGGCTGATCGTTTCATCGGAAGGCACTTCCCCGCTGTCGCTGACTGCCTTGAGCAGACAGATGCGATGAAGCGGAAGAAACATGGACCCGGCATGCAGGATGGCGGAACCTTCCATATCATAAAGCAGCGGGCTTTCTGAATGGATTGCGTGCTGCCCTTTTCGAAAGAGCGCACTGCCGGTCAGAAGCGCTGCCTCCGGAAACAGCCGGTCCGATGGAAGGTCGGGATAATAATCCCGTTCTGAGGCACAGTCATGTACTTTGTGAATCCGGTATACACGCATCCATTCTGCCCCAGCGACCCCAGCAGCGATTCCGGCGTTGATCAGAAAGTCTGTTTCATCTGCCTGATTCTGTGCCAGTACTGCCGAAACTGCAGCGGCAGCGGACAGCGGTCCGGTACCGGTCAGTGTGAGAATGGTATCTTCATTTCGGAAACAGCGGATGCGGCCGTCTGTCTGTTTCAGATTCAATGCATGGATCAGCGGTGCAGCTTCTTTCTGCAGTGCAAAAAAGAGGAACGAAGTCATAATCTGATCAGGCGGTTATTCCGGTTTCTTCCGCTGTTTGCCGGTGAGCGTCTCTGCCTTCAGGCAGAAAACGGCAGTCTGAGGAATCATTGCGGTATTGATCGGTTTTTCTTCCATATGATAGTGAGCCATCAGACACTGCAGGCCATGAAGCTTTTCTTCTTCAGACACAAAACGGACGGTACCGGTTCCGATCACGGACCGGTATGTTGTGGAGCAGTTCTGTTTTGCGTCATCAAACAGCAGCTGCCGGTCTGTGTCCGCTTCGAAGGAGATGGTTGGATTCTGTTCGAGCAAACGGATTTTTCTGCCTTCTTTCGCACTGTGAAACCAGAGCAGAAGCCCCTGATCCGTATCTTCCATGCCGAAGCTCATCGGCACAATACAGGGCGGCCCGTTCGGTGAACAGATGGCAAGATGAATCACATCACAGTCCTGAAGGATCTGAATGATTTCCGTGCGGTCAGTAATCTCGCGGTCTCTTCTTCTCATAAACTTCCTCCGTTCATTTCTTTCAGCAGTGCAGGAAGATCGCCGGGCTGATCGATGCATGGATAGGAGCTGCGCGAGGGATCGTGCGTCTGTGCGATGGAACGGATTCCGTGAATTCCGTACGCTGCAG
>JAFYGX010000018.1 GCA_017543025.1 Solobacterium sp. | reverse complement strand
CCGGCAGTCCTGACGCATTGATTGCTGCTGTACAGGGCGGCTGTGATGCGGTATATCTTGGCGTCAGTCAGTTCAGTGCCCGGGCATTTGCGGGTAATTTTAATCATGAAGAACTGCAGAATGCAGTCCGCTACTGTCACATCAGGGACGTAAAAGTTTATGTGACAATGAATACGCTGCTGTTTGAAGAAGAAATTGACCGTGCTGTTGAGGAAGCGGGATTTCTCTATGAGAGCGGAGTCGATGCATTGCTTGTACAGGATTTCGGACTGTTTCACAGACTGCACATTGAGTTTCCCGACTTCGAGCTTCACTGCAGCACGCAGATGCATATTCATAATGCGGCCGGCTGTACAGTCATGAAAGAGCAGGGTGCTTCACGGGCAGTGCTTGCCAGAGAGACACCGATTGAAGTGATCCGGGACTGTGTAAAAACAGGGATCGAAATTGAAGTGTTTGCCTATGGTGCACTGTGTACCGCATACAGCGGTCAGTGTCTCATGAGTGAATCCGTAAAGAACCGTTCCGGCAACCGCGGTGTCTGTGCGCAGATGTGCAGGCTGCGATTCTATGAAAGCGACGGTAATATCCGGCTTCCGCATCCGGAAGGTGAATACCTACTGGCAATGAAAGATCTGAATCTGATCGATTATATACCTGAGCTGATTGAAGCCGGCGTTTCAAGCCTGAAAATCGAAGGGCGCATGAAGCGCAGGGAATATGTCTATCTTGTGACCAGGACATTCCGTGAAGCAATTGATGCATATTATGCAGGAAAGAAATATACAGTATCCCCGGAGCGAATGAAACAGCTTGAGCTGCTGTTTAACCGCGGGTTTACACACGGTCATGCATTTCATGACAACCAGCGTCAGCGCATGACATCGTTCCGTCCGAATCATGTCGGCGTCGTAATCGGAAAAGTAATCAGCTACAGGGACGGAAAAGTAACTGTACAGCTGTCAGATGATCTCACCCAGCATGATGGGCTGCGTATTCTGAACCGGCCGAACGATACCGGGCTGACGGCAGTTCGGATTGAAAAAAAAGGGAAACTTGTAAATGCCGCAGGGAGCGGCGATCGGGTTACGCTCGACTGCAGATCACTGCCGCATCCGAAACCAGGGCAGCTTCTGCTGAAGACCACAGACACCATTCTGCTTGAAGCAATTGACCGTTCGATCGATGAAGCGGCACGGCGTATTCCGGTTATTGTCAGCTATGAAGCAAAGGCGGGTGAACCTTTGGTTCTCCATGCACAGGATGAGGAAGGAAACTGTGTCCGTGTAATGAGCGATGTCAGTCTTGAACCAGCGAAGAAAGCGCCTCTGAAACCGGACCGGATTCGTGAAATCCTGCTGAAAACTGGGGAAGAACCCTATTTGCCTGTAATTGAAGAAGGAACGCTGGAAGAGGTATTCATGCCGGTATCTCTCCTGAATGACACCCGAAGAAAGCTTTATCAGTCGCTTTCTGATCTAAGGGCGAAGGGAAATCAAAGGGGAGGAAGAAAACCGTATTCCTTCTGTCTTCGTGAAACAGAGTGCACCCTTCCGGTGATTCTGATTGATGATGAACGGCCGGAAAAAGAGTATACAGACGTAGTGAAATTTCCCGTTGTTTCAGAGAACGAGTGTGATACTATGAGTAACAGCAGATCGATTCTTTCAGAAGCCGGCAATCTTCTGAACGTGCATGGACATGCGGCTGCAGGAATGAGTTTTAACATCACCAATTCCTATGCGGCTGCGTTTCTGCTTTCCTTTAAAGGCATAGAAGGAGCGATTCTTTCCTCTGAGCTCAATGACACTCAGATACAGGCTCTGCGGAATGCATTCGAAGGTCGCTATGGCTTTGAACCGATGTTCTATCAGCTGGTTTACGGAAGGAGAACCCTGATGATCATCAAGGATTATCATATCCGCGGAAAGTATCTGGAAGATCTGCAGAAGCGTCTTTATCCGGTTACAGATCACGGAAGCCTGACGGAGATTCTGGAACCGGAACCAGTTGTCCGGGCAAATGCCGGATGCCGCGGAAGCTATGTTATTTTCACAACAGAGGATAGAATTCAGGCAAACGCAATAAAGGAGGAAGCATATGAAGAAATTTCTGGAAGAGTTTAAAGAATTTGCGTTAAAGGGGAATGTGATGGACATGTCCATCGGTGTGATCGTCGGTGCATCATTCGGAAACATTGTTTCGTCCCTGACGGAAAATTTCATTAACCCGCTGATTGCTTTAGTAACCGGCGGTGTCGGAGAAGACGGCATCACGATCGGCGGACAGTTCAAAATCGCCGGTGTAGTATTCAACTACGGAAAATTTCTCTCGGATGTTGTTAATTTCCTGATCATGGCATTTGTGCTCTTCTGCCTGCTCAAAGCGATCAATAATGCAATGAGTCTGACAAAGAAAAAGGAAGAAGATACTGCACCGAAGGAAGACCCTGCTGACATCAAGCTCATGAAGGAAATGCTCGCAATCATGAAGGAAGAAAATCCGGACGCGGCGAAACGTGCGGCGGAAAAACTCGCTGCAGAGTAACCTTTGTTCTTCGCTGAATCATCGTTCAAATGCCCTTTGAAAGGGCATTTTTTTGCGGTTTTGAACAGTTTCTCAAGCGGAACCCTTTTTGATATAATCCCGTTTTCGACAGTTCACAGACGCATGAATGCCGGATATCCCGATTGTTATGGGAATATCCGGCATTTTGATGAGTGCTGATTTGTAGCAACGTTTCTGTACTACAGTAATTTTCTTATCATTTTCTTCAGATCATTTGCCTGATAGTATACGTGGTCCAGCGGCAGCCCCAGTACAGAGACTAGATCTGTCAGCGTTGTGCTGCCTGTATACAGGGCTTTG
>JAFYGX010000160.1 GCA_017543025.1 Solobacterium sp. | reverse complement strand
GGACTGCCGGCCGGGGCAAGCAGTTCAATCTTTTTCAAGTGTTTCTCGGAGTATGGCATATATTTCTGTGAGCCTTTCCAGCCGCATGGAGGCATTGGCAGCTGAAGTTGAAGGAAGTGCAGTCGCCTGCAGATCCGCATGAACATAGCGGCGGTACAGCGAAGCTGCTTTTCCGCCGGTAGTAAATACAGCGTGAATCTTTGTCTGTTCAATCAGACTCTGAATATCATTTACTTTCACATCTCTGATTGAACTGTCTGATGAGCCAGTGATCGTACAGCTTTCGATCACATCCCATAATGCGATATTCCGGCGCAGACAGAATTCTCTGCGGTCGTCTATCGTTTCATCGAACACCCGTGAAAGCACCGGCCAGAACCGGTTCGTCGGATTTGCGTAATAGAAATTCAGCTTTCTGGATACAGCCGATGGAAACGAGCCGAGAATCAGAATCCTCGAATCCGAATCAAAGACCGGCTTCAGTGTATGTGAAAGTCTTTCATTCATGGGGCAGATTCCTCAGAAGAAACAGTTCCAGACCATTCATTCCGTCAAGTTTTCCGGTTTTCATTCCCTGATCCAGATCAGCCAGCTCGCTGAGCCGCCGCAGAAACCATTTTGCGGAATGATGTCCGCATCCTTCCAGATCCTTGTCGGGAAATCCCTGTCCGGTACGGTTTCTGATTTCACTCATGGGCATTCCCATCTCGTCACATTTCTTCACGCAGTAAAGCCGTTTCAGACGATAGGAAATCGTCGGCAGAATTCCGTATACATCCATCGTCGCATGTTCACGCAGCTCAAAAAACGCTTCCATTGTCTTTGCCGCATTTCCGCGTATAAATGCATCAGAGAGCTTCCAGACATTGACATCCGCATTAAAGCTGGTCAGACCTGCGATCATGTTCCGGTCAAACTGTTTCTCTCCATACAGTTCCATCTTCTCCAGTGTCCGGTAGAATTCTGTCGCGCTGTCGGCAATCCGCAGCCGCAGTTCTTCCTTTGCGTCTTTTGTAAGCGACAGTTTCCTCGCCGCAAGCTCCCTGTCAATCAGCTTCTCCATTTCCCATGGACTCGGGTTGGAAAACGTCAGGATTGTGACGGTTTTTCCGAAACAGGATGCAAGAACTTTATATTCCTTAGTCCGCTTATCACACAGAAAGCCATCACAGACAAACATCAGATCCGTATCCGGGTTCGGTTTCCTGCAATAGGCTTCCAGCAGTTCGGCAGGACTTCCGCCTGATTTCTTTTTTGTGTTTTTTTTCGCTCCGCCGCTTCCGGAAGCAGATTTCAGAAAGAACGGATTCGTGATGATCACTGCCCGCCGGTCTCCGAACAGTGAAATCGTAGAACAGAGATTCAATGCGGCTTCCAGTGAAAAAGAAGTACGGCTGCTGCCGTCAAGGATTACAATATTTTCCCCTTCCGCATCAGACCGGCGGATCAGTTCATGTTTTCGTGCATTCAGCTGATAGCTTTCCTGCCCTTCCAGTACAAATATCACACACGTATTATAGCAATCTTTCCGCGCGAGGTCAGAAGCAGATTAAAGCCCGGAAAGCAGAAGATCGAGATGTCACCTTCTTCTTTTGTATCAAGATACGGGATCCGTTTCCGGTACAGGCGTTCTGTCACTTCCGGACTGGGATGATGGTAGATTTTATAAGCCCCGCTGGAGACTATCGCAAGAAACGGCCGGACCGTATTCAGAAACGATTCACTGCTTCCGGTCGAAGAACCATGGTGCGAAAGCTTCAGAATATCCGCATGCAGCGAGGGATACCTGTGTATCAGTGTTTCTTCCGTCGTATGATCGCTGTCAGCCATCAGAAGAACCTGCATATGATTGAGATTCAGATAGGTGACAATCGAACTTTCATTTTCATCTTCATTGCGTATTTCATTCAGGTCATAACAGGTGATCCTTCCCGCTGTAAACTCAGCAGGATGTTCTGTCAAAACTCTGGAAGGCCGATAGGCTTCAATGACCGCTTCCTGATTTCCGCTGTGATCGGTGTCCGGATGCGTGATAACCAGCACATCAAGCGTATGAATTCCTTTTGCATCAAGGAATGAAAACAGATTGTTTTTCTGTCCAGGCTTTCCGGTGTCAATCAGAATATCACCGGTGCGAAACGGTCCCCGGATCAGGATCGAGTCTCCCTGGCCGACGTTGAGAAATGTCAGTTCTGCGAGAGGATGAAACAGACCCGAATACTGAAACACAAGAAACAGAAGGATGCGAGGTGTCATTTTCCTTAATTGTTTTGGCATCCACAGCTGCAGAATGATATAAAACGGCAGACCAAACCCCAGCAGCGTTCCGGGGAGCTCAGATTTCTGAATGACTGTTCCAAGCTGATCGATGCATCGGATCAAGCCGGCAAACGGCAGAGGGACAATCGCAGCACTCAATGCCAGCACCCAGAGAAATCCCGACAGCGGAAGCAGCAGCCGAAATGCCATATATTCGATCGGGTTCACGCTATGAAACAGCAGGGATGAGGCGTGCATGCCAAGAAGCATACGTTCGAATTCCGTATTGCCTGACGGTTTCGCAAATGCAAACAGATAAGGAAGCAGAAACGCAGGACTGTAGATGGCATAAGGATATATCCGAAGTGCAATCAGAAGTGCAGTTCCTGTCACCTGCTTTCCTTTCATACCGGTTTTTTCCAGCACAATTCTGAGCAGACGGTAAACCGCAAGAAACGGAAAGTGATAGAACAGCGCCAGCAGCAGGATGATCACTGCCAGTACCTTTTTTCTCTGATCCGGAAAGCAGAGGTAATTCAGCGGAATTGCCGCAAATGCGATCACACCGGCAAGCGAAATCCCCCGGTCTCTGAACAGGCCGCTGAATCCGTCATCATGACTGATATGAAACAGCACGTCTAGCAAGAGTGCCTGATCCTTTTCTGTATGATGCCTTCGAATATGATTCATCAATCGACCGCGCATTGACCAGGTCGGCCTGAGTTCCCGGATTGTGTCCGGACGAACGGAATAACGGATGCCTTTCTTCCGGCAGTAATCCGCAAACGGAAACCGGAAAAAACCTTTGGAAGCCTCAATTGGTTCCGACTCTCCGTCAAACCAGATGACGGAATCAAACGCCGGCTGCGCATCGGTATATACGAGAACGCTGACATGATCCGATCGTACGACCACATAGCTGCGCCGGACATCAATTACACGCCCTTCGTGAATGAAGTCGGAAGATGGTTCAGGATACAGATAAAAACAGATCAGAATCAGAACCGGAACAACCATCTTCTGAAACTTTGTGTACTGTCCGTAAAAACAGATTCCAAGCAGCAGGATAACAAGCCTGAACCGATCTGCATACAGCAGGAGATATGCCGGCAGTATAAGCAGAAGAATATCTTCTTCCGGAAGCTTAAAGTGTGATCTGATCGCTGATTGCTTCATACTTTGCTCTTCCGATTCCGGGGACAAGCATCAGATCTTCTGTCTGCTGAAATAAACCATGTTCCGCCCGGTATTCACAGATTTTTCTGGCGGTTGAAGGTCCGATTCCCTTCAGCGCAGTGAGCTGTTCTTCATCCGAACTGTTAATTGATATCCGCTGTGCTTCATTTTCCTGTTTCCGGCATGGAATCACAAGTACATCATGATCATTCAGTACCGTATCCGGATTCAGCACAGACAGGTCTGCGGTTTCGTTTAATGTAATCTGATCCAGAAGATCGCCGACCGTCGTATACGGTTCTACCTTGCGCGGCCCTGGATCCGCAACTTCTCCGGTTACCGTAACGGTTATGGAATCACCTCGCAGTACATCCCTGCTGACAGGATTAAGATCAACTGCAAATGACACAGCGAACAATGCAAAAAAAATAAGCAGCTGTTTCATATCTACTATGAACCTCCTGCTTATTCATACTCCTGAAATCTGAAATCCCGCCTCAGCGAATGGAAAGAACAAGAACTTTATACGGCTTCTTGACGTGGACTTCTGCAGTCTGCCCTGCTTTCTTATCCAGAATCGCCTTTGCGAGCGGCGTCTCATTGGAAATCAGTCCGGACAGCGGATCAGCTTCCGTGCTGCCGACGATCCGATACTCAAACTCTTCCTTGGTATCCTGAAACTGAAGACGAACGGTAGAACCGATCTGAACCACCTTGGAACCGCTCTTCGTATCAATGATCTCATAATGCTTGAGCATATCCTCAAGTTCTGAAATCCGATGCTCAATCTGAGCCTGTTTTTCACGCGCCGCATCATAGTCAGCGTTTTCGGAAAGGTCACCAAGGGAACGTGCTTCCTTCAGCTCTGCTTTGACTTCTTCACGCTGAACATGAACGAGATTATGATATTCATCCTGAAGCTTTTTCAAGCCGTCTTCTGTCAGATATACTTTATTTTCTGCCATGGGTTTCTCCTTTATTTTCTAACCGCTCCATATTATAGCTCAAAGCAATAGCGGATTCCAGCGATACTCAACCGAATTGAAACTGCACCTGTTCATGCAGTTTCCCGATGAATAATGCTCGAAATCTTCGTTGTGAGAAGATCGATCGCAACCTGATTGGAACCGCCTTCCGGAATAATGATATCGGCATAACGCTTGGAAGGTTCAATAAACATATTGTGCATGATCCGGACCGTGTTCACATACTGCTCTACGATATTGTCGAGCTCTCTTCCCCGTTCCCTGACGTCTCTCATCAGCCGGCGGATAAACCGGATGTCTGCCTCGGTATCGACAAAAACCTTGATATGTTCCAGTTCCCGGAGCCGTTCATCTTCCAGTACAAACAGTCCCTCCAGCAGAATGACATCTGCAGGTTCAAGATGCTCTGTCACTTCTGAGCGGTTATGAACCTTGAAATCATAGGTTGGCTTATCGACGCTTACCCCGGCCAGCAGGCTTTTCAGATGACTGATCAGAAGATCGTTGTCAAACGCAAACGGATGATCGTAATTCGTTTTGATCCGTTCTTCCATTGAAAGGCTGGACTGATCCTTGTAGTAATCATCCTGACGGACAATCAGAACGGATTTTGCGTCCGAAAACTTATCCCGGATCTGCATTGCGATACTTGTTTTCCCCGAAGCAGATCCTCCGGCAATCCCAATCAGAATCGGTTTATTCATCCTCTGAGCTCCTTTTCTTCCAGCAGAGTTCCATGGTCGTCATAATGCAGCATAAGATGGAACGGAAGGCAGGTGCCATCCATCATCCGCTGCAGGAATATCCGGTCGCCTTCCCAGAGCGAAAGATTCATGATCTCCGCCTGCGGGATCCACTGCAGCGTTCCTTCCTCACACTCCTGCGGTTCCCCTGAGAAGTCTCTGCACGTATATACGGCGATCTGTTCAGGCTCGACTGTGTCATAAATGAAATCAACAATTCCGTTAAACTCAAGTGAGTGAACCATACATCCGGTTTCTTCTTTCACTTCCCGGACTGCACATTCTTCAAACGTTTCATTTCTTTCATTCTTACCGCCGACCCCAATCCATTTCCCCTCATTTACATCCTGTTTCTTCCGGTTTCTCAGCAGCATCAGCCACATGTTATTCCGGATCAGATAAACGCATGTGCTTTTCTTCATCAGTGGTAAGTCGTATGCGCCTGAACATTGGCATTATGCTCATCGAGCGTTTTTGCATAATAGACAACACCGGTATTGACATCCGCCATGAAGTAATAATAATCACTCTCCTGCGGTTCAAGCACTGCAATCAGTGCTTCTTCACCGGCATTGACGATCGGTCCGGGAGGAAGGCCGGGATATTTGTAAGTATTGTACGGACTGTCGAAATCAGCATTTGCTTCACAGGCAAGCCAGTTCTCACCTTCATCATTATCCATCGCATAGCATACCGTAACAGATGACTGCATCGGCATATCGATCTTCAGCCGGTTGTAGAAGACGCCTGCAATCAGCTTCATATCATCAATCTTACCGGATTCATACTGTACTATCGATGCGAGTGTATATAATTCATGAATGCTGTAATCACTTTCCGCAATTTCCGCGGAATGCTTCTCGTAAATCTTCAGCGACTCATCCAGAATCTTTTCCGTCACCGTTTTTGCGTCTGTTTCCGGATAGAAAAGATAGGTGTTCGGTGCAAGATATCCTTCCAGCCGAATGCGGACGCTGGGGTTGAATACTTCTTCTGTGATGAACGGATACCGTTCCATCAGGGAGCGGATATATGCTTCATCGTTCCATAACGCGATCAGCTCGTCATAGGTGACATTCGTCTGCTCGCTGATCTTCTGCGCAACGTGTTTTGCCCAGTCCCCTTCGATGATCGTTACACTTACGGTATCGACTTCACCTGCATTCGGATCCGTCAGAATCTCAAAAATCTTACGAACTCCCATATTTTTATTCAGGGTATACCGGCCTGATTTCACATCGGTAAGATTTTCTTTCCGGATGTAATAATACGCATAGGAATCATTGCGGAGCAGTCCTTTTTCCTTCAGCAGCGTACATACCTGCTTTGCATTCGTTCCGCTTTCAACCTCAAATATGACTTCTTCAGATGTTTCCTGCATCGGTTCGAGGGAAGTCTGTCTGACAGCCCATACTCCGCCAGCAATCAATACGACCGGAACCAGGATCAGCAGCAGAAGTCTTCCGATCTTAAGCTTCCGTTTTTTCGGACGTTTCCTGCTAGTCATTGTCATCCTTCTCGAAGGCAGAAAGCACTTCCTCACACATCTGATATTCGTCTTCGTTTTCTACAGGATCAAGATTTCCCTCTTCATCATAGGTAAATGCATACACATCATCGCTCTCAGGATCAGGATTCTTTACGAGAACATATTGTTTTCCGTTGTAGCCGTCGAATGTAAGAATGATTTCCATCTCTGTTTCATTTCCGTCTTCGTCGGTAACTCTGAGCCAGTTTTCAATCATAATGACTCCTCCTTATACAAATACAGAAAGGCATACGATTCAGCCTTTCTGTGCTTCCGCATCAAGATAATACTGTAAAATGCGAACTGCCGCCATCCTGTCGATGACTTTCTTTCGCTTTTTCCGTGAAAGATCCGCTTCGATCAGTATCGCTTCGGAGTCTTTTGTTGTATTTCGCTCATCCTGAAGAACAACGGGAATACCGCTTTCTTCCTCAAGCACCCTGCCGAACTCCTCACAGATTTGTGCCCGTTCTCCGCGATCACCGTTTTCCAGCAGCGGCCAGCCAAGAACGATTCTGTCCGGCTTTTCCTTCCGGATCAGTTCCAGCAGTAAATCTAGTGCATGATCATAATCATCCGGCTTAAAACGAAGCGTTGTCAGCGGACCAGCTATGATCCCTGTATCGCTCCGTGATACCCCGCATGTTACACTGCCAAGGTCAAGCCCGAGATAAATCATTGATCACCGTTTTCTTCCAGATAAAAACGAACCAGTTCTTCAATGATCTCATGACGTTCTACAGACTGAATGATCGAACGTGCATTTTTGTGCGAAGAAATATATGCAGGATCATTGGAAATCAGGTACCCCGCCAACTGGTTGATGGCGTTGTATCCGCGCTCCTGAAGCGCATCCCTGACCAGCATGAGCACCTGACGGATGTTTTCCCGGCGAATCTGGTTCGCATCAAAACTAACAGTAGGTGAAATATCAATATTACTCATGATGTTTCCTCCAATCTATATATGGTTTTATTCTAGAAGAATTCCTTCTGAAAGTACAGCCGCAACACCGAGGAAAATGCATTTCAGCGGCTCTTTTATGGTATTCTTTCAGTCAGCCGTCCCATTCATTCTGAGAGATGAATGATAAATCCAGAACATCGGAAACCAGCATAAGAAAAGCAGTGACTGCACTGCTTTTCTTTCAGTTTGGTGAATGAATGATCAGGCGTTTTTTACAGTTTCCCTGATCTGACTGATTGCCGCATCGACCGCCTTAATATCCTTGCCGCCTGCCTGCGCCATATCCGGCCGGCCGCCGCCGTTGCCGCCGCACAGCTGAGCTGCCTTGCGGACAAGGTCACCTGCCTTCAGCCCTCTGGCAATTGCCTCCTTGGAAGCCGCACAGACAAATGTCACTTTTCCTTCATTGACACTCGATACGAAGACAAGCCCGTTTTCAAGCTTGTTGCGGAGCTGTTCCGCATAACCTTTCATCGCACCGGGCTCAAGACCGCTTTCCTGAAGTACAAGAACGGACAGGCCGTTGATGTTCTCCGCTTTCGCAGCTTTTTCCATGGCATTTGCTGCAAGTGCTTTCTGCCGTGCATCAGCTGCTTCTTTTTTCAGAACTGCATTTTCTTCCAGCAGTGTCCGGATGCGTTCCTGAAGGCCCTGATAGTTTTTCATTTTAAGAAGTGCCGCGGTTTCGATCAGATAATCTTCTTCTTTCTTAAACGCTTCATACGCATCAAGCTTTGTGATGCTTGTGATCCGGCGGACGCCCGACCCGATTGACTCTTCGCTGACAATTTTGAAGACGCCGAGATTTCCGGTACTGGAAACATGTGTTCCGCCGCAGAATTCTTTTGAGAAGTCTCCCATCGTAACAACTCTTACGCTGTCGCCGTACTTTTCGTCAAACAGTGCGATCGCTCCGGTTTTCTTCGCCTCTTCAATCGGTAGCACTTCTGTAACAACCGGTGCATCTGCCTGAATCATCTGGTTGACCAGATATTCGATCTGCTTCAGCTGCTCGTCGCTTACCTTTTCATAATGGTTGAAATCGAACCGGCCGTATTCCGGGCAGTTATAGGAGCCTGCCTGTGCAACATGCGTTCCGAGCACGGTGCGAAGCGCGCTCTGCAGAAGATGCAGCGAGCTGTGATTTGCCCGCGTACGCTGACGCTTTTCAAAATCATAAACGCCATGGATTCTGTCTCCGACATGAAGAACGCCTTCCTTCACTTCGATATGATGCAGCGCCTGCTGATGCGGAGCTTTACGGACATCTGTAACATCCGCTTTAAACGAATCGCCGCTGAAGGTACCGGTATCTGCGCACTGTCCGCCCGATTCTGCATAGAAACAGGTTTTTGAAAGAATCACTTCCCCGCTGTCCCTGATCTCATCCACTTTGACGCCGTCCTTGAACATTCCGATGACAATACCGTCGCTTTCACGGTCGGTATAGCCAGTGAATTCACTCGGCTCTTCAAAATCCATCAGGTCTGCCGACTGGCCGTGCATGGACTGTTCGCTTCCGCGCGCTTCTTTTGCGCGTCTGACCTGAGCAGCCATCTCTTTTTCAAACCCTTCCATATCTACGGTATAGCCCGCATCCTGTGCAATTTCTGCCGTCAGCTCTTTCGGAAACCCGTAGGTATCATACAGGCGGAATACCACTTCACCCGGAAGTTTCTTTTCTGCCGCATGCGCTTTCAGCTGTTCATTGAGAAGTGCTTCTCCGTTGGAAAGCGTACGATGGAAGCTTTCTTCCTCCTGTTTCACAAGCCGGGAGATCAGCTCAACCTTCTCCTGCAGATACGGATAATAATCCTTCATATTATCCGCTACGATCTGCACAAGGCGATACATGAATGCCCCTTCGATTCCAAGCCGGATTCCATAGCGAACAGCTCTGCGCAGAACACGGCGCAGCACATATCCGCGTCCTTCATTTGAGAACATCGCACCGTCTGCGATCGCAAAGGTGACCGTCCGGATGTGATCGGCAATTACACGGTAAGCCATCTTGTATTCCGGATCAGAATACGGATGCTTCGCAAGGGCTTCTGTCGCATGAATCACCGGAAGGAAAAGATCTGTATCAAAGTTGGTTTCCCCCTCCTGAATCAATGCGACCAGACGTTCGAGTCCCATACCTGTATCAATGTTCTTGTGGGGCAGTTCCTTATATTCCGAACGCGGCAGTTCACCTGGCCGGCAGTCATACTGTGAGAAAACGATGTTCCATACTTCGATATAACGGTCGTTTTCAATATCTTCAAAAAAAAGTTTTTCGCCAAGTCCTTTCGGGTCATACGCAGGTCCCCGGTCATAATACAGTTCGGTGTCCGGGCCGCCCGGTCCGCGACCGATCTCCCAGAAATTATCTTCTGTTTTGCGGATATGAGAAGGATTCATACCGACTTTCACCCAGAGGTTGTAAGCCTCCTCATCATCCGGATAAACTGTGACATACATCCGTTCCTTATCAAAACCTACCCATTCCGGACTGGTCAGAAACTCCCAGGCCCATGGAATGGCTTCCTGCTTGAAATAATCTCCGATCGAAAAATTGCCGAGCATCTCAAAGAACGTATGATGCCGGGCTGTCTTGCCGACATTTTCGATATCATTCGTACGGATTGATTTCTGCGCATTGCAGATGCGGTTGCATTTCGGCTTCTCCGTACCGTCAAAATACTTTTTCAGAGCAGATACGCCGGCGTTGATCCAAAGCAGTGTCGGATCGTTGTGCGGAATCAGGCTTGCGCCGGGTTCAATCATTGAGCCTTTCGACGCAAAGAAATCGAGAAACATCTGCCGGACCTGATTGCCGGTAAGTTCTTTGTGCTGTGTCATGTTCCACCTCCATTAAAAAAACCTGCACAATATGCAGGAACGTTTTCACGCGGTACCATCCTGTTTCGCATTCATTCAGAAATACGCACTTAATTAAGCCGTTAACGCCGGCATACGGCGCGGATTGGGCGCTCTCCGAAGCAGCTTCGCATTCTCTGACCGTTAAGACTTTCACCTGACGTCTCTTCTCTTTGCCGGAACACCAGAATACTACTTTCCTTCATCACTGAGTTCGCTGTTTATCATAGCAGGATTTATAAGGGAATGAAAGCAGTGATTGTTTTTTCCACCAACATGGCGGAAGCGATTGACGTACTGAATGAAATGTAATAAAATCCATGTTGTTGTAAACACTTTCAGGGGGAATGAAAATACTATGAAAAAATTTACAAAACTGCTGCTCACTGCAATTCTCGCAATCGGTGCAGCCGCTTGCGGTACGGACACCAGCGCAGGTACACCTGCAGACTCCGGCACAGCTTCCGCAACCGCTGAAGCTTCCGCTGCTCCGGCAGAATCTGCTGCGGATTCCTATACAGTAGGTATTGTACAGCTTGTACAGCATGTTGCGCTTGATGCATCCGCAAAAGGCTTCCAGGATGCACTGGTCGAAGAACTCGGCGAAGACAAAGTGAAATTTGATTATCAGAATGCGGCCGGCGACAGTGCCACCTGTTCTTCCATCGTTTCCGGATTTGTCACAGAAAAAGTAGACCTGATGCTTGCGATTGCAACTCCGGCACTTCAGGCTGCGGCCAATGGCACAGCTGTGATTCCGGTTCTCGGAACAGCAATTACAGAATACGGCACTGCACTTTCCATCGATGACTTCAACGGAACAGTCGGAACCAACGTTTCCGGCACAAGCGATCTCGCTCCACTGGATCAGCAGGCTGCGATGTTTGATGAACTGATTCCGGATGCCGCAAAGATCGGTATCATCTACTGCTCTGCGGAAGCGAACTCCAAATATCAGGCAGAAGTAGTAAAAGAAAATCTTGAAGCCAAGGGAAAGTCCGTAAATGTTTATACCTTCACTGATTCCAATGACGTTCAGGCAGTTACACAGAATGCTGTTTCAGAAAATGATGCACTCTATATCCCGACCGACAATACTGCCGCTTCCAATACCGGTCTGATCGATGCGGTCGCCTCGGAAGCAGGCGTTCCGATCATCTGTGGTGAAGAAGGAATCATGAGCGGATGCGGTATCGCAACCCTTTCCATTGACTACTATGAACTCGGAAAAACAACCGGTGCCATGGCCGCAAAAATCCTCAGAGGAGACGCAAACGTCAGCGAAATGCCGATTGAATATTACCAGAATCCGGTTAAGAAATATGATGCTGAGCGCTGCGAAAAGCTCGGAATCAAAGTTCCGGATGACTATGAAGCTGCACCGCGCAGCTGATCCCGTTCTGCTGTTTCTGAATTAATACGGGGCGTTGCCCCGTATTTTGTTATACTGAGTATTGCTATTTTCTGGGGGTAAATCTATGAATCTGAATTTTGGCAATCTGCTTGGCGCAATGCCCGGCGGAATTGCACAGGGACTGATCTGGGGATTCATGGCGCTGGGGGTATACATCACCTTCCGTCTGCTTGATATCGCCGATCTTACTGTGGACGGATCCTTTACGACCGGCGGTGCGGTTACCGTCATGCTCATTCTGTCCGGCGTCAATCCGCTTCTTGCCATCCTTGCGGCCGCATGCGCCGGAATCGCTGCCGGTACTGTGACGGGTCTTCTGCATACCGTGTTCGATATTCCCGCAATTCTTTCGGGAATTCTGACCCAGTTTGCCTTGTATTCCATTAATCTTGCCATCATGGGCATGTCCGCAAACAAAGGTCTTCCGGTTGATAAATACAAGCTGTTTGTCACAAGCCGTCATATAAACGCTTCGATCATTACCGGCATCATTCTGATTTTGATTGCAATTGCTGTGCTGTACTGGTATTTCGGAACCGAACATGGAAGCGCAATGCGCGCAACCGGTTGTAATCCTGAGATGGCGAAAGCCCAGGGAATCAATATCAGCAGTATGAAAGTGATGGGCCTCGCCCTCTCCAATGCATTTGTGGCAATGTCAGGCGGACTGCTTTCCCAGTACCAGGGTTTCGCAGACATCAACATGGGCCGCGGCGCGATCGTGATCGGTCTTGCGGCTGTCATTATCGGTGAAGTCGTCGGCAATGCAATTGTAGGCAAACGGATGAATTTTGCGCTCCGTCTGGTATTTGTAACAATCGGCGGAATTATCTATTATCTCGTTATCGTTGTTGTGCTCTGGCTCAAGCTTGATTCGAACTATCTCAAACTTCTGACGGCTGTTGTAGTTGCGATTTTCCTCTCTGTCCCGAATATTCAGGCAAAGATGAGAAACTCCTTCAGCCGTGCCGGTAAACGTTCGGTAAAGAATTCCAGGGAGGGTGCCTGATGACTGCAATGCTGAAACTTGCCAATGTCTCCAAGACGTTCAATCCGGGGACGATCAATGAAAAGGTTGCGCTGAATCACATCAACCTTGAACTTGAAGAAAATGATTTCGTTACGGTAATCGGCGGAAACGGCGCCGGCAAGAGCACAATGCTCAATGCGGTTGCCGGTGTATGGCCGGTTGACGAAGGATCGATCTTTATTGACGGTACCGATGTTACCGGGCTTCCGGATTTCAGACGTGCATATCTCATCGGACGTGTATTCCAGGACCCGATGACCGGCACAGCTGCCGATATGCAGATTGAAGAAAATCTCGCACTTGCTTCCAAACGAGGCAAACCGAGAGGACTTCGCTGGAATGTCAAGAAATCTGAGCGGGAAATGTTCCGTGAGAAGCTGAAAACACTCGGACTCGGGCTGGAAGACCGCATGACTTCAAAAGTCGGTCTGCTTTCCGGCGGACAGCGTCAGGCGCTGACTCTCCTGATGGCCAGCCTGCAGCGGCCTAAGATTCTCCTGCTTGATGAACATACGGCTGCACTGGATCCGAAAACCGCTAAACTCGTGCTCGATCTCACCCAGGAAATCGTCGAGGAAAACCATCTGACTACCATGATGGTTACCCATAACATGCGGGATGCGATTCACATCGGAAACCGCCTGATCATGATGGATGAAGGAAAGATTCTGCTCGATGTCCGCGGCGAAGAAAAGAAAAATCTTACAGTTGAAGACCTCATGAAAAAATTCGAAGCCGCAAGCGGTGAAGAATTCGCAAATGACCAGGCACTTCTTTCCAAATAAAAATACGCTGAGGCGTATTTTTTATTATTTGCACATTATTGTCAGGACATTCCGAACGCCGTGAGCCAGCACATTGTAATGAAGGCGAAAATTCCAAACCATACCGCCAGGGAGACGGGCGGAATAAAAAGTGCCTTCAGAACCATCTTCGCAATCTCTTTTACCTCATCCGGATCAGCTTTTTTCTTCCACCGCTTCAGCTTCCCGTTTTCAGAGATCTTATAGATCCAGGGGTTATCGTGCAGCTCCACAATCCCGTATTTCAGAAGAACTACCGGATATAAGGGAACAACAATACAGAACCATACGGCAGAACCGGCAAGGTCCAGACGGGCGAAATCAAATCCGTTCAGAAAGAGTGCGACAATCACCGGAAGAAACAGAACAATGACAGAACCGACTATGAGTCGGAGTATACGCACCGGCGTCACAAATTTCAGGACAACCGGCTGCCGAACTCCGTCCAGTGTTTCAAAGAATACCGGCTCTCGGATTTTTCGCTTCAGAATTGTTTCGCTCGGAACCAGCTCACCGAATTTTCTTGTAAATACAGTTTCCCCCGAAGTGAAGATTTTCTTTCCGGAAACAACAGCAAACCTGTTATGCACTTCATCTGAAAACATGCACAGAAAGACGATAATGAAAAACAACGCAAGTATTCCGCACAGCATCATGCTCATATTGAAATCCATTCCGAACAGCCGGAAAACCAGAAGCAGAATACCGGTCACTGCAGTTGTTGAAAGAATCGCATTCAGCCACCATGGCAGAAAATAATAATGAGAGTCCTTCAGCGACCTCACGCTGACTTTTCCGGTCTGTCCGTTGACCGCAGCCATCAGCTCTCCTTCGCAGATATAGTAAACCGGAAGCAGCACCGGAAGCCGGATCAGAGAGCTGACATCAGAGTCAATCTCTGCTGCATCTGTTTCCAGTACTTTACAGATAAACGGCTTGTAAGATCGCCCGGTTTCCCGTTCAATCCGCTTTATCAGTTCGCCTTCATTCAGATCATTGATTCTCACATGATGACCGGCAATATAACCGAATTCAAACTCCGTCATCTGATCTACATCAAACGGCTCCATTCCATCCAGCAGCAGATTATCTAGATGAGAGGACCGGTTGACAAATTCTGCGATCACATCGCCTTCGCACTGATAGCTCCGAAATCCATCCATCCGGCATGCTTTCATATGAACAGGACCCTGGATCAGTTCGTATGGAAGATAACAGCCGTTCAGCCTGTCTGTCAGCTTTGAAAGCAGTTTCGCTTCCTTCGTTGACCGATTCTTTCTGCACCAGCTTTCCAGTGCAGCGGCAGCCTCTTTTCCGGTAATCACAAACGGAATGACGCTTTCTGGAAACTCCTGTTCTGCAAGGTAATCAGTGCGCACCATTGCTCTGCCGCAATAGGGACATGAAGCGAGTGCCTCTTTCTCTCCAAAAACAACCTGTGCTCCGCAGCCGCCGCAGACAGAATGAAAGAGACGATACTGTCTCTGTTCATTTTTAAGATGAGCCTGACGAAGACTTCGATACCCCTGCTTCTGACGGATTGCATCATCCACTGCAAGTGCGCTTCCGCAGTTATTGCAGTGATATTCCTGCCGGACAATATCAAACGCTGCGGGTGCACCGCAGTTCGAGCAATATATGTCTTTGATCCGTTTATCGTTCACAGAAAAAACATATCACACTATGCCAGCTGCAGAAAGATGGAAAACAGAGCATTGCCGGCGTTTTTCTGGATCTACCCTTCGTTACAGATCCGCTCTTTCAGTGTTGTTCTTCTGACATGCCGTTCTTCCGCGGAGATTCCATTCATGAATGCTTCCCGATCGCCCAGCAGAACGAGTGACTGTCGTGCTCTGGTACAGCCAGTATACAGAAGTTTTCTCTGCAGCATGAAGGAAAATGCACGGGATACCGGCATGACAACAATCGGGTATTCGCTGCCCTGACTCTTATGCACAGAAATGCAGTATGCAAGCGAGATATTGTTCAGTGTATCACCGGAATAATCAACATAAATATCTTCAAACCGGACAGTCACAACTGCCTGATGATTTTCGGTTTCAGAAGCTTCTTCAATCGATTCAAGAATTCCGATATCCCCGTTGTATACATCGTCATCGGGCTGGTTTTTCAGCTGAAGTATCTTATCACCCACCCGGAACACCATATAACCCACCCGGATTTCACGCTTTCCTTTTTCCGGCGGATTGAAACACTCCTGCAGCGCATTATTCAGAACATCAATCCCTGCCGCTGTCTTATATGTTGGACTGATGACCTGCACGTCATTCATGGAATACCCTTTTTCCAGCGCGTTATCGACAATCTGCAGAATCATTCTCCGAATCTCTTCCAGCGGGCAGTCAAAAAACCTCACATCATTCTGCAGGGCTGAAAAATCAACGTCCCGCCGGGCAATCTGATGGGCAAGAGAAATCACATCGCTCCCCTGTTTCTGCCGGTGAATATGGTCCAGTCTCACCAGAGGAAACTGTTCACAGGCAATGAGGTCACGCAGAACGCTTCCCGGTGAAACACTGGGAAGCTGATCTTCATCTCCGATGACACAGATACGACGGATATGGTACGAAGCTTTCAGAAGATTGGCAAACAGCCAGTCATCAACCATGGAAAACTCATCGATTATCAGAAGATCTGCACTGAGCGGTTCGTTTTCCGTAACTCCGAACGAATTGGTTTCAAGATCCCATTTCAGCATGGAATGAATCGTCATCGATTCACTGTCTGTAAGCTCTGCAAGCCGTTTTGCGGCTCTTCCGGTCGGGGCAGCGGTAAGTACGGTTGAACCGGGATAAAGTGTCCGAAACAGTGTTACAAACGCTTTGACAACTGTTGTCTTTCCGGTCCCGGGACCGCCTGTAAGAATCATGAACGGAGATTCAAAAAACTTCCGGATCGCATCCGTCTGGCATGGGTCATAGACCATTCCCATCTTCTTCTGCAGCAGTTCCAGCTCCTTCTCAAGATCATCAGGTTCATATCGATCGATCGGAACATAGGGAAACCCCTTCAGAAACGAAGCGATCGTCTGCTCGCTTTCATACTGGGAAACCGGATAGATCCGGTTCTCTTCTATGACGAGCTGTTTCTTTTCAGCTGCCCGGGAAAGATATATATCGGGATCGCAGTCATCCTGACCTGCTTCTTTCCGGAAACGGGCAAACAGTTCTTCCTTCAGACAATAGGAATCGCCGGAAGAAACACATAGATTCATGCATACAGTGCTCATCATTGCCGTAAGCCGACGTTCATCATCCGGTTCAAACCCAAGTGTCATTGCAATCCGATCTGCTGTTCGAAAGCCGAATCCGTCACATTCTTCAATTACCCGGTACGGATCTTCCTTCAGCTTCTGCAGAGCACTCGCACCATAGACGCGGTTCAGCAGGACCAGATTCCGCATTCCTACTCCCTGAACATTCAGAAAACGCACGAGTTCTCCCATGCCTTCATCTTCTTTCTGAATTCCCTGCCGAATAATTTCAATTTTATCTTCTGAAAGACCTGGTATCGTATACAGGACGGAAGGGTCTTCCCTGATCTGATTCAGACAGTCATCGCCAAGCAAGGAAACGATTTTCTGAGCGGTCTTTTTTCCGATGCCCGGAAACTGAACTCCGCATAGATAGCGGATCGCTGAATCCGCCTCATTCGGCAGCGGCCGTTCGATCATCTCGATTTTAAACTGCATTCCGTACTTCGGATGCTCAACATAATTCCCGTATATCCGGTAGAGAAAATCAATCGCCGGCCGATCCGGCAGGATTCCCGTTGCAATAATCAGTTTTTCCCTCTCATCTTCAATCCGGAATTTCATCACGGTATAAAATGTACTGTCATTGCGGAACAGAATATATTCCGGCTTTCCGACCAGAATGATCTCATCCGTCATGATGTTCTCCTACTGCAGCGCGAATCTTTTCCGCAATATCTGTTTCACCCTGATAGACAGAGGTGATCGTTCCGCCCCCGAGCATTGTATCTCCGTCATAAAAAACCGCTTCCTGCCCCGGCGTCACTGAACGCACGGTCTGAGGATAGGTGACGCGAAGTACTGTCGGACTGATCCAGTCAATTTCCGCATCCTGATCCGTCTGCCGATAACGGAATTTGACACCTGCTTTTTTCGGCGCATCAAAATCCGCAAGAAGATTCACATCACTGACGATACAGGAAGTGCTGTACAGCCAGGATTCATCTTTTGTCTGCGCAACATACAGTTCATTTTTCGCAACATCTTTGCCGATCACATAATATGGCCCGGTTCCGCCGATGTTCAGCCCCTTGCGCTGACCGATCGTATAATACAGGACGCCGGAATGTTCTCCGACCGTATTGCCGTGAATATCGATAATCCGGCCCGGCTTCATCGGAAGATAATTGGAGAGAAACTCGCGGAATTTCCGTTCACCGATGAAACAGATACCGGTACTGTCCTTTTTCCTTGCGATGGAAAGATTCAGTTTCTGAGCAATTGCACGTACTTCCGTCTTTTCAATCTCAGCCAGCGGAAAACGGATCGAATCAATACAGCTGCGCTCAATCTCCGCAAGAAAATAAGACTGATCCTTGGAACGGTCGTTTGCTTTCATTATGGATGGTTTTCCATGATAGAAACCGGTTTTTGCATAGTGCCCGGTTGCCAGTACATCAAATCCGTTCGCTCTGGCAAATTTCAGAAACCGGTCGAATTTGATATACCGGTTGCACAGAATATCCGGGTTTGGTGTCATTCCCCTGCGGTAGGTATTCAGAAAAGTTTCAAATACATCTGTCCAGTATTCTTCAATAAAATCGATTCTAAGAAGAGGAAGCGAAAGCGTATCCGCAACAGACTGGGCATCCTGCCAGTCTTTTTCCTGTGTGCACTGTCCTTCATCAAGCGTCGGATTTCCGCGGATATCATCATTTGTCAATGAATCCCAGTTGCGCATGAACGCGCAGGTAACATCATAACCCTGCTCTTTGAGAAGATATGCAGCGACTGCGGAATCCACGCCGCCGGAGAGCCCTACCAGTATTTTTTCCATGACGTTCATTATAGTACAGAATTACCTGTCATGCCGGGCCAAGGTGATTATGGCTTCAGTTTCTTCTATATAAAAAGCGCAGCACAGCGCCGCGCCTCTTCGGATTTCCGTATGTTTATGATGCATCCTGCATGCAGACTGCATCATCAGCTTCTGCTTTTCCGCATCCGGTATAATTCGGACAGTTCTTCGGACATGCGCCGGTGGCAATCCGGCGAAGCTCCTGCGGAACAAACACGCCGATCTCTTCACTGTCATATCCTACCTGAAAGCTCCGTTCATTGAGAATAATCGGACGCTTCAGGACTGAAGGATTCAGCCGGATAAAACTGATCAATTCGTTAAGAGACATACTGTCGATATCGATCTGATTCTCGGAAAGCACTTTGGAACGTTTGGAAATAATATCTTCCGTTCCGTTTTCTGATCGCATGAGAAGATAACGGATCTCTTCTTCATCCAGCAGTGTTTTGAAAATATTCTTTTCCTTATAGGGAAGATTCCGGTCTTTCAGCCATTGCTTAACCTTCCGGCAGCTGGCGCAGCCCGGAGAAGTATAAACTACGATCATAGTATTCCTCTCAGTTTATCGCAAATGAAGTACTGCTGTCGCAATCGAGAAATAGATCAGCAATGAGATGGCATCGATGATCGTCGTCAGCATCGGTGACGCAACAACTGCCGGATCAAGCTTCATTTTCGATACAACAAGCACTAATGTGGATGCAGCTGTTTTTGCAAACAGGACTGCGCAGATTACAGTAAGACATACCGTCAGGGCAACCGGTACAGACGTCTGATCCATAATCATGCATTTGGCAAAGCATGCAATGCTCAGTGTCAGTCCGCAGAGCAGACCCACCCGCATCTCTTTCCAGATGATCTTCGGAAGATCCTTGAATTCTACCTGCCCGAGCGAGAGCGAACGGACGACTTCCGCACTGGCCTGTGAGCCGGAGTTACCGCCGGTATCCATCAGCATCGGAATAAACGATGACAGAATGATATATCTGCTTAATGCATCTTCAAATCCGGTGATGATCCGTCCGGTAAACGTTGCGCTGATCATGAGCAGAAGAAGCCAGGGAATCCGCTTCTTCCATGTCTCGAGTACGCCGGTCCGCAGATATGGCTTATCGCCCGGAATAATGGCAGCCATACGCTCAAAGTCTTCGGTCGCTTCCCGTTCCATGATATCGAGGACGTCGTCGACCGTGATGATGCCGACCATCCGGTTTTCCTTATCGACAACCGGAAGTGCTTCGAAGTCGTATTTCTGGAATATTCTGGCAACAGCTTCCTGATCAGTTCCCGTATTGCAGGAAATGACCTCTTCATGCATGATATCACCGATCAGTTTGTCTGCGTCGTTAATAATCAGGTAACGAAGTGCAACTGTTCCAAGCAGAAGCCGCTTGCTGTTAAGCACATAGCATGTATTGACAGTCTCGGAATCCATACCGATTTTCCGGATTCGCTCAATCGCTTCCTTCACCGTCATGTTTTCCATCAGATCTACAAACTCCACAGTCATGACCGATCCGGCAGAATCGTCCGGGTACTGCAGAAGATGATTGATGTCATTACGGGTTTCAGGCTTTGCATTTGCCAGCAGTTTCTTCACAACATTGGCCGGCATTTCCTCAAGCAGATCCGCCGCATCATCGGCGTACAGATTATCAATCACAGCACCGGCTTCCTTATCGGAAAGCGAAGTGATGATATACTGCTGACTGTCCGCTTCCAGCAGAGCAAACACATTTGCGGCAAGTTCTTTCGGAAACAGACGGAACATCTTGAGCATATCTTCGTCTTCCATCTGTTCCATCACCGAAGCGACGTCCGCATTGTTCATATCCTGCGCTTTTCCGCGCAGACTTGCATACTGCTTGTTTTTCAGCAGATTTCGGAATGAATCAAGTTCCTTTTCAATATTGAAGTCTTCCATTGTTATTCCTCCGGGTAATGAATTTCATGAGTTTTCCGCGCAACGGAACCTGATCTGATAAGCTTTCCTTCATGAAAACACCTCCCTTCTGAATAACCGTTCTTTAATATTCTAGAATTATTTAAACAGGTCTTCAAGATTCACTTTTTTCATCCTCTTTCTGCATAATACAGGCCTCCGTTCCATACTGAGACAAAGGAACAGAGCATATGAAGAAACATAAAAATACCGCCGTTTATTCTGGCGGTACTGCTGTCTTGCAGCTATTCGAGCGGAACCTGATGATAATTCCCGATAATCCGGTCTACCGTACAGATTGTAATAAAGGCAGCCGGATCTGCCTGCTGAATCGCTTTGATCACATTTTGAAGCTGATACGTGTTGACCGTTATGATAAGCATCGAATGTTCCTTATGCGTATACATCCCTTCACACGCAACTTTCGTGATGCCATGCCGGCTTGTCAGCAGAATCAGATTCCGGATCTCCTCCGGACGGTTGGTAATAATATCAATCCGGCTGTATTTGTATCTCTGATGCATCAGCGATACAATCTGCGTGGAAACGAACTGATAGATAATTGAATACAGCGCTTTATCCCAGCCGAACAGCAGACCTGCGACCGAAAGGATCACCGCATTGCCGACCATTACATAATTCCAGGTAGGTTTGTTGAACTTTGTGCTCATCCATATCGCAATAAAATCCGTTCCACCGGAACTCGCATTGCTGCGAAGAACCAGACCAGTCGCAATGCCGGAAATGACTCCGCCGAATACAGACGCCAGAAGGATATCTTCTGTCACGACATGAACCGGAATCACAGCGGTAAAGAGCGAACTGTAGGTAACAAAGATAAATGAGAAGATCATGAATTTCGGGCCGATCTGCCGCCATACCACAAGGACTGTGATCAGATTAAGCAGGAAATAGATAATACTGAAACTGACATTTACATGAGCATATTTGAGAAGCACTTCTGAAACAAGCCGCGCAACGCCTCCATAACCTCCCGGAAACAGATTTGCAGGTTTAACCAGAAAATTCATTCCAAGAGAGTAGATCAATGCGGAGAACGTGACAATGAATAACGTAATCAGATCATTTCGCGTGAAATGAATCCTGGTCTTAGTTTCTTTCATAAATCAATTCCTCTCAACAATCCCGGACAGCGCATTCCGGTATCGCTCGCAAAGCTCCCGCTGACGCCGGACCATCCGGATATCATAAGGAATTACAAGTCTGAGCCCGGTATGAAATAAAAGCTCTGTCTCTTCCCTGCCGATTCCTGTGATCATTACAAGCGCACTGTCATTCACCCAGTGATTTCGCTGTGAAGTTTCATAACCCATCAGCGGAAAAAAGATCAGATAGTCCCGTTCACGGATAAGAACCGGAAATTTTGTTTTTGCCTGAACCAGATATTTCGCCGCATCAATTCTGCCCTTCAGAGAGGAACCATTCTTCTTGCAGAAAAGATCCAGCAGATTCTCGGCCTTTCCTTCCAGTTTTTCCTCTGTTCCATCCAACATCGTCAGTACAGTTATTGCAGAAGATGCTTTTTCAATCAGTGCTGTTTCTTCGATCCTGACCGAATCAGTCCTCGTAGTAAGGTTCATTTCGCTCATCGTAGTCATCGTCTTCTTCAGAATCATCAAACAGCTGATAATAGCGTTCCTCTCTGCTCTGGAAATACTGCTCCCGATGGCGGATCAATCCGTTGTAAAAATTCACAACAGCGTAAAACAGCGCAACCAGAATACAGATCAGAGCGATCGCATCACCCAGATTTTCAATCATTCATACTACCTCTTTACTTTAATAATACTCCAGGCTGAATCTGTTCACACCTCGAAAGTCCTTCATATCCTCGCTGTCTTACGGCTTCGTAAAGAATGATGGCTGCACTGTTTGAAAGATTCAGACACCGGCTTTCCGGATTCATCGGGATCCGGATACAGTGATCGTAATGATTCCGCAGGATCTGTTTCGGAATCCCGGAAGACTCCCTGCCGAACACAAAATAAAGATCCTGGTCAGCAGGAAACCGGAATGAATCCGGTGCCATTTTTCCATATCGGCTCGTAAAATAAAGCTCTCCGTCTGCCGTTTTCAGAAAGGAATCCCAATCCGGATAAGTCTGCACATTCACAAGATCTCTGTAATCCATTCCCGCACGTTTCAGATGCGATTCATCGAGATAGAACCCGAGCGGTTCGATCAGATGAAGCTGACAGGAAAAAGCTGCACAGGTCCTGATAATATTTCCGGTGTTCTGCGGAATCTCAGGTTCATACAGCACTGCGTGAATCATAGTTCCTTCTTCCTGAGCCACCAGAGAATACCGCTGATCAGCAGATGAACTCCGACAACACAGAGAATAATGCGGATCACAAGATCAAAGAAAAAGTTTCCGGGAAACAGATTGATCATGATTGAAGTGTTGGGATCCAGAAGCCAGAGATCATTATCAAAAAAAAGAAGATGAAAGTTCGTCCAGAACCGGTCAAAATCCGCAAGTGCAAATACTGCAATAATAATAACCGCACCGGATGTCAGAAGAATTCCGCTTTTCCATCCCTGCCATAACAGCTTCAGCCTTCCTGTCTTCTGTCTGAAGAGCGCAATAGCAAGCAGAATCAGCCCGGCTGCAGCACATAGAGTCCGGACCGTCATCGCTTTCTGATACAGGGCTTTTACATCAATCATGTGCAGTGTTTCGCGCTCATTGAATACTTCCCGTACGGTACCGCTGACATTTGCCGTACACACGATATCCTGCCGCCGGTCTTTCAGATAATCCAGCAGTGTATCTGTCGCCTTCAGATTATCCTCTGCTGACATGCCGGTATAGGAAACCGTATCATTCTTCCGGTATTCGTCCCGGTAAAACCCACGGTCAAAGCTGCAGACATCAATGATTGTTGCGATCAGCGAAATTGAAAGCAGAAAGCAGGCGAAGGCAGCGAGCCAGATATTCCATTTTTGTTTATCGTTTTTCACGCAGATAGTTCTCCAATTTAGCGAGTGCTTTGCCGCGATGCGAAATCCGGTTTTTTTCCTCAAGCGGCATCTCGGCAGTTGTCATTCCATATTCAGGGAGATAAAAGATCGGATCATATCCGAATCCGTTTGTTCCCCTTCGTTCTTGTGCCACTTCCCCGTAAAGCGTATCAAAAAATACCACCGGTTCTTTCCCTGGTGCAGTCCAGGCAATTGCACAGGCGTAATTGCACGTTCGGTCCTCTGCATCTTTCACCAGCTCAATCAGTTTTTCATTCTTGATGTCATAGGAAGTGTCATGTCCCATCCAGCGTGCACTGTGAATCCCGGGTTCCCCGTTCAGTGCAGCGACGCAGAGACCGCTGTCATCAGCGATTGCTTCAAGTCCATAGCGGTCTGTAACGGATTTTGCTTTCAGAATTGCATTTTCCTGAAATGTAGTACCGGTTTCTTCCGGTTCCGTGTAATCCGGAAGATCTTTCAGAGAAAGAACACTATATCCCTCTTTTTCCAGCATCATCCGGAATTCTCTGATCTTCCCTTCATTTCCGCTTGCGATCACAATTTTTCTGTTCATGATAGAGTTCTCTTTTCATTCTGTTCCAGCCAGATCAGCCGTTTTTCACATCAATCTGGCAGGAACGCATGACTTCCAGTGCAGCTTCATGTTTTTCCGGTGTGACACCGGCACAGCATGATGCGTCAACAGAGACTTCAATCTCAGGCATCGCAGTCTTCAGAAGCACCGCATTGACAATCACACAGATATCTGTACAGAGCCCGATCAGCTCAACAGAAATCGGTTCCCTGCTGTTTTCCTTCTTCAAAGCCTCCATCAGTGCAAGCGATCCAAATGTAGGTTTTGTAAAGAATGTCGCATGCTTCAGGGCATCGGCAATAAACGGATGAATCCTCCATCCCTGAGTGCCGGAAATACAATGCTCAACCGGAAGATGACGGCCTTCATTGGAAGAAAGATAATCGCTGTCATGGGTATCCAGTGTTGCATATACGTTCTCAGACGGATAAGAACGGATCTTATTCAATACTGCCGGAAGAATCTGCTGCGCCTGACTGGTTCCAAGACTTCCGTCCACGAAATCATTCTGCATATCAACTACGACAAGTATGTTTCTCATAAATCACCTCCGTAATATCTTTGCTATTATATCTGGTTTTCACATCCTGCAGACAGAAAAAAGCTAAGCATTATGCTTAGCTTCATTTTCAGGCTGGGGTAGAGAGATTCGAACTCCCGAAATGACTGGTTCAGAGCCAGTTGCCTTACCGCTTGGCTATACCCCAAAACGCAATATTTATTATATCCTCACTTTCTGAATTCGCAACCCTTTTATTAAATTTTTTTCGGAATCTGAAGTGAAATGTATGTCGAAGATCAAAAGATTGCAGTCTCAGTTCTGACTGCATCACGATTCCGGTTAAACGGCATGAATAATC
>JAFYGX010000017.1 GCA_017543025.1 Solobacterium sp. | reverse complement strand
TGATGCAAAAGTTATAGACATCAGAGACGGCTCTGTCAAAAAAGGATCGGCAATCGGATGTAATCGAACAAACCGATCCGTCCCAAGAAACAACTTAAACAACGAAAGAGTATTCAGAGGATCGAAAGTGTCAAAGGGAAGAGAATCAATACGCCGAAAGCGGTCAGAATACCAGCCCGGAGACATTGTTAGATACATAGGAAAAAATCACACAGTACACGGTTCACATTGTAATGGTACACGTGTGGTTCTGGAGAATAAGAGATCAGTATCAGTCAAAGATATTGTTTCAGTCAGAAAGAGAGGAGGATGGCAATTCCTCCCCGCCTTATAGAAGTCGGGGTCTCCTTGCCAATGGTTGATGAAAGAATTTATTGAGGTACTGGAAGTACTGCTGCACAATATTGTTGCACTCGGGTCAATCGTGCTCGAACTGGTCGGTATTCTTGTCATGCTGGATGCCGCATTCCGCGGCGTCATTCGCTGGATCAAGCGGGAAGAAGACGGACCGCAGCTGGAAGAAGGTATTTTATCCGCGCTGGAATTCATGATGTGCGGCGAGGTACTCAAAACCGTAACCGCCAACGGAAACGAAGACTATATTGCGCTGGGCGCCATTATTCTTCTGCGATTTGCCCTTGCATTTGAAGTTCAGTGGGAGCTGAAAAACAAAGCATGGCACGAAGCACATGCGCACAGTCTTCTGAAAGCGCTGAAAAAGAAAAGAACCGAAGAATCGCCGGCTTCTGACAAAACTGAGGCCGCAAACTGAAACGGGCAGAGCGCCCGCTTTTCTTTTATACTGTTGGGGTATGAAACAGAAGTTTTTCAGCAGACACGTTTATCTGCGGCTTGCGGCAGCAGCACTGCTTTCCCTTATTTACGGCATACTTCAGCCGCCGTTTCTTCTCCATGTGATCGACGGGCTGTCCATCCTGTCGGTGCTCTTTCTGTTTGCCGGTATTCTGATCTACTGGTGGAAAGAAGGCTTTTTCAGCTTCTTTTCCTGGAAGAGGCAGGAAGGGTCATTTCTGACCTATCGTGAAACACTCAGAAACGAGCGTGCACAGACAGAAAACCCCACATTTTACGCAGGGCTGATTCTGTTCGTGTTATCTCTGGTTCTCACCGGTCTCTATACTTTTCTGCAGTGACTGCGGCTTTTTCAGTTTTTGCAGGGATCACTGTCCTGTTTCCGTCCGCCTGCGTCAGCCATTCTTCAGCGTCCGAGCATCTCTGCCGCTTCCTTCATCGGTGAACTGACCGGAAGATGCCGGGGGCAGACGCTTTCACATTGCCCGCACCCGGTACAGCAGCACAGAAAAATCATGGTATTCTGAATCACCATGATTTTTATTTCCGTTCAGTGCAGCCTGTATTTTCTGCTCAGAAGTTCTGAGAACGCTTCCGTATCCGTCAGAGAATAGCGATGCATACGCCCCTGTGCATAATCGCACAGAGCGCCTCCCTCAAAGTTCAGTACAATCTCCTGCCCGTCTTCAAACAGAAACGTCATATGGTTATAACTGTCAGTAATCAGCGGCATCCCATCTGTGCCAACGCGTATCTTCCGGAAGGCCTCAACCGCTTCCGGAATCTCATTTTCCAGAAATACAAGGGTTTTCCCCATTCCCATACGATCCACATAGAATTCAATCACAGCCGGAAGTTCCTCCTCCAGCCGGGTTAACGCTCCGTCTGCGAATACCTGATACAGCAGCTCCCCTTCCTTCAGCGGCTCTTTTCCGGTTTCTTCTTCAAATACCGTGTTATGAATCATAATCTGCACGCCTGCCGCAGCTTCCGGAAGAACGCCTTCATACGCAGGTACCTGCAGCCTGCGCTCCTGCCCGGCAGGAAGGTTCGTTTCATCCGTAATCACCTGAGAAACCAGCGGCTGATTATCCTGACTGGTGTAGATCACTTCATAAATAAGCGAAACCAGTGTTTTCCGGCTGCCGTTTTTCACGGTTCCGGAAATCTCCGCATTGCCATCGGAGAAGTGGATGTCTGTAAGCTCTGCTGTAATCTCATTCTGCTTATCCATCGGCCGCTCAGGGTCTGGCGCATAAGGATCTTTCACATTTGCCATGATCAGATTCCAGAACGGTTCGAGATGGTCGAGGGTATAGCTGTAATACCGCCCGTTTGCATATACTTCAAGATTGTACAGATTCAGCCGGATCATACTGGTGGTTCCGTCTTCCCATTCAAACAGGAAATAGTTGTAATTATCCGTCACCATCTCCGCATCGCCTCTGCCAATCTGAATCGCAGTAAACAGATCGAGCGCTTCCTGCAGCGCATCACCTCTGAATTCTGCTTTCCGACGCCAGCCGCCCTGATCAACGCCGCACTCGAGTCTTACCGGCGGTGTTTCCCGGATTGCCGCAAGCTTCTCATCGCCAAGCGCTTCATAGAGATACTCTCCGCTCACCGGAATCCGATCCAGCGGGTACTCCGCTTCCGTCCGGACTTCTTTCAGCGCAATGGTTACAGCAGCGGGTTCTTCCTCCTCTTTATATACATAGCGTCCTTCATTTTCAATGGACTCCCCCGGCTTCAGCGCCGCTTCATGGGCCCGCCAGAACATCAGAATCTCACAGATGGGTTCTCCCTCTTTTCCGGTGCACACCGCATTCCAGGTTACCGAGGTCACCGGTTCGTCACTGCTGTTTGTAATCCGTACAGCGGTTTTCAGCGACCGTACTCCCTTGTTTTCCATTGAATAGCGAAGCAGTTCCAGTTTGATTCCGCCTTCTTCCGAAGCAGAAGACGAAGCGGGAGACCCGATAACCGCTCCGTTACTCTCTGCACAGCCCAGCAAACCAAGCACCAGAATGAATGCCGCAATCAGCTTTTTCACTTTATGATCTCCTCCTTTCAGAATGTACCTCTGCGCATGGGTGCGCATTTCACCCCCTGTACTCTGAGCAGGTCATTCAGCCCGTCCAGCTCATAGATGTGATGCGACCCGTTTCCGCGAAATTCATAATTCTTTCCGTTCAGCTGTATTACATCCTTTGATCCGTCTGCCCGCTCCAGGATGATTCTGTTATAGTGATCACTCATCCAGAGCTCTGTTTCCTTCCGGATCCGGATTCTGCAGAAGCGATTCAGCGCTTCCTCCAGTCCGCTTCCCCGGCGGTATTCCGTAATCGTCTGTGCACCGTTGTTATCCTGCACATATTGAATGCATACCGGAGGGTTTTCCCGGATCCCGGCAAGCCTGCCGTTTCCGGCCGCAAGATACAGAAGCTCCCCCGGCTTCGGCAGACGGACCGGAGGCAGTTCAGCAGCAGTCTTCACATCCGTCACCTTTACTGTTACCCTTCCCGGTTCGCCGGCAAATGAATGGAAAAACCCGGTGCGCATAACCTCTGTATTCTGCCCTGGCACAAGCGGCGTATCCCCGCCGTTCCACGTTACAGTATGCAGAACAGGCTGTCCCGTCTCTCCGGTATCTTCTGCCTGAAGCTCCAGATCAATCCGCATCAGTGCTTCTTCTGTCCGGTTTGTCACAATCACCCGCGGCTGAACCGTAAACCAGCTGTCTCTGTTTCTTCTGATCTGCAGCTCTGTGATCGCCGCATATACCCCGTCGTTTCGTTCCATATACACCTTCTGCTTTCATTATAGAAAACACCTGTTTCTTTTTTGCCGGAAAGAATCGGAAACTTCCGGCAGAAAAAGAAAACCCCTGACCGTGCTTTACACTGTCAGGGATCTGCTTACTGATTCACTTCATGCTCTGCCATTCTGGCAGCGATCGCCTCATACTCCGCGCGCTCGTTTTCTGCCATGAAGACATAGTGACCGCTCCGGATTTCCTGAAGCGATCCGGTTTCTGCCGAAGCATCTTCCTTCGCCTGGTCATAGACGCCCAGTACCTTCGCCTTTTCGATTTCCGGATCCGGCATCGGTACAGCCTGCAGTAAGGAGCGGGTGTAGGGATGAATCGGGAAGTGGAACAGCTCATTGGAAGGAGCCACTTCCACGATGCGTCCGTTATGGATTACCGCAATCCGGTCTGCGAAATAGCGAACAACCGAAAGATCATGGGCAATAAACATATAGGTAAGCCCGCGTTCCACTTTGAACTTGTTCATCAGGTTCAGAACCTGCGCACGAATCGAAACGTCCAGTGCAGAGATCGGTTCATCTGCGATGATGAATTCCGGCTCCATGATCATGGCACGGGCGATGCCGACACGCTGCCGCTGTCCGCCGGAGAACTCATGCGGATAACGGGATTTATGTTCCGGCAGCAGGCCGACGGAGTTCAGTGCCGCATCAACCTTGCGGACACGTTCTTCCTCATCCTTGTACAGATGAAAATTGTAAAGCCCTTCGGAAATACAGTAATCAATCGTTGCACGTTCATTGAGGGACGCAGCAGGATCCTGGAAGATCATCTGAATATTCCGCTGAACCCATTTTTTATCTTCCGCAGACAGCTTTCCGTTGATTTTCTTTCCCTTGAACAGGATTTCTCCGGCTGACGTATCATTCAGACGGATAATTGCCCGGGCAATAGTGGTCTTTCCGGATCCGGATTCCCCTACCAGGGCAAATGTCTCACCCTTGTAAATCTGAAAATTCGCATCCTTCACTGCCTTGAAAACATGCTTTTTGGAATTGGAGAAGGTTACCTCCAGATGTTTGACATCAATCAGGACTTCTCTTTCGTTCTTATCGCTCACCGTAGATACCTCCCTTCGATGTCAGTGCCAGCATACGCTCATGCAGGTTTTTCACAGCGGCAGGCGGTTCCACTTTCGGCGCCCGCGGGTCCAGCAGCCATGTCTTTGCATAGTGGGTATCACTGACCTTGAAAAACGGAGGTTCCTTCACATAGTCAATCTTCATCGCATAGTTGGATCGCGGCGCAAACGCATCGCCCTTCACCTTTTCAAACAGCGAAGGCGGGGTTCCGCGGATCGCAAACAGATCTTCGCCCTTCTCGCCAAGCTGCGGCAATGACGACAGAAGACCCCAGGTATACGGATGACGGCTGTCATAGAAAATCTCATTCACCTGGCCGTATTCAATGATCTGACCGGCATACATGACCGCAACCACATCCGCAACATTGGCAACAACGCCAAGGTCATGCGTAATGTAGATCGTGGTAAACCCGTATTCTTCGGAAAGATCCTTGATCAGACGGATAATCTGAGCCTGAATCGTAACATCAAGCGCGGTAGTCGGCTCATCGCAGATCAGAATACGCGGATGACAGGCAAGCGCAATTGCAATGACGATTCTCTGACGCATACCGCCCGAATACATGAACGGATATTCATCATACCGCTTTTCCGGTTCCCGGATGCCGACCTTGTCCATCATTTCGATAGCCATGGTTTTGGCTTCCGTCTTGGATTTTCCCTGGTGTTTGATGATTACTTCCAAAATCTGATCACCAATCGTACGAACCGGGTTCAGGGAAGTCATCGGGTCCTGAAAGACCGTTGCGATCTTCTTGCCGCGGATCTTCTCCCATTCGGAATCCCTGGTGATCTTCGTGAGATCCTGTCCTTCAAACCAGATCTCACCGGAAGAAATTTCACCGTTGACTTCCAGCATACCGGTAAACGTCTTGGTAAAAACCGACTTTCCGCTTCCGGATTCACCGACGATCGCAACCACTTTTCCTTCTTCGAAATCCATGGAAATATTGCGGATTGCCGTTAGTACACGGTCACGTACCTTGAACTTCACTTCAAGATTTCTGGCGGACAATATAATGTTCTTGTTCTGTTCAGTCATTGATATCATCCCCCTTAAATCATATGCGTACGCGGATCACTCGCATCCGCAAGCGTCTGGCCGACGATATACAGCGATACGGAGATCACTGCGGAGATCGCGACCGGAATCCAGAACAGGTACGGCGTGGAAGTCATATACGGAGAATACTGCTGAATCATACGGCCAAGAGAAGCGTACTGCTGCCCGAGACCGACTCCGATAAAGGAGAGGAATACCTCGTAGGAAATAAATGACGGTACATCACGGCTGATGCTGGTCATGATGACGGAGATCAGATACGGCAGAATGTTGTGCGTAATGATCTTCCAGGTCGGCGTTCCGAGGCACCGTGAAGCGAGATTGTATTCCCGGTCACGGATGATCATGACCTGAACACGTATGAAGTATGCCGTGTTCACCCAGGAAGTAACCGAAAGCGCGAAGATGATCTGCCACACGCCGCTGCCGAGCGCATAGGCAAGAATCATGGCAATCAGGGTTACCGGAATGTTGGAGACAATGTTGTAGACTTCGATCATGACACGGTCAACCCGCTTGGAGAAGCCCCACCACATGCCGATCACCACACCGGACAGCGTGGTAATTGCAGTTGCGGTAAAGGCGACAAACAGGGAAGTACCGGTTCCTTTCCATACTGCATCGAAGAGGGAGTTTCCGACATCGTCCGTACCGAACCAGTAGGTGGAGTTCGGACGTATGTACTTCATCTCCGGCCGGTTGATGTTCGGCGTGACATTCGGGTCATAACCGGAGATCATCGGCTGAATAATGGACAGCAGAATCACGGTTCCCGAAAGAATCATCATGAAGATTGCAAGTTTGGAGGAAAAGAATTTGCGGAATACACTGTGCCAGTAGGAATACTGCGGAGCCGCAATATGTTCGGATTCGGTATCATCCGCAATCTGAATTTCAAACAGATCTCTGCTTATTTCGAGGTCCTGGTTCATCTCGCTCATCGCTTACTCTCCTCCTTTCTCTGTCAGGGAAATTCTCGGGTCTACTACAGTCATCAGCAGGTCACCTGCAAGTACGGAAAGAATCGACAGCGAGGTGAAGATGAAGACAAGCGTAATGACCATGTTGTTGTTGCACTGCTTGATCGCATCCGGCAGCATCTTTCCCATGCCCGGTACCGCAAAGGCGGATTCGGTGATCAGCGCGCCGCTGATACAGAGAATGATCGATGACGGGATACCGTTGACAATCGGAATAATCGCATTCCGGAGAATGTGCTTCCGGAATATTTCATTCTGTGAAAGACCCTTGGCTCTTGCGAATTTGACATAATCCGCATTGGACTGGTCGATCATATACCGCCGCAGCCACATCATCAGGCTCGGCGTCTGCAGTAATGCAAGAATCAGCACCGGCATGATATAGGAACGGATGTCCTTGAAGCCAAGCTGCGGGAATTTATCCGGCAGACCGAAGACGGTACCGATGGACCGCATGAAGAAGATAAACGCCAGCGAAGGTACTGCGATCAGCAGGTTGATATAGGCAATTCCGACCTTATCAACCAGCTTGTCCTTGTGCTGCGCCATACTGATGCCAAGCGGCAGTGCCATTGCATAAGCGATGACAAGCGCAATCAGTCCGAGAATATAGGAAGTCTCAACCATGGACGGAGATTCATGATAGGACCGGCAGGTCGCATAGTTGTCCGTAAACCGTTTCTCATCCAGATGGTCTGTCAGGAATTTATACTGGCAGCTGGTCTGAATCAGCGCGCTTTCTTCCGTCAGTCCCGTTTCGAATGTCTGGCTGATTTTCTTCGCTGCGCCCTGTCCGTCGGTAATGACCTGCATGGTCGGAATACCCTGATTGGTCGGGAATGACGTACCGAAGTTCAGCTTGAACTTGTTCTGGTGAATGAACGGGAAGCTGCCGTCAAAGTACATCTGATATTTGTAGGTGCATCCCGAACACAGGAATGCGGGCGTTCCGTTATACGGGTTCTTTCCCCAGTAATACTTCCGTTCAAGGTCCGGTTTTTCCGGGTCCTGAATCGCATTCTTATTGTCAATGACAAGCAGGCCGGAATAGAAGCGCCACAGCAGCTCATACCACCTGTACTGGTGAACCGCATACGGATCGCCGGATTTCAGCTGCCGGATTTCATATCCTTTTCCGGAATAGAGTGCAGCTGCTTCTTCCACTTTCGCGGAATCGCCATCCATACAGCTCGCTGCGCCTTCCTCGCCGAATGCAGCGATGCACATGTCATTTTTAGTCGCAAAGTCCAGATAGCCAAGCTCCTTGAGCTTGCGCATCTTATACGTTACCAGCTGATCCCCTTTCATTTTCTTGGCACCGGCGTCGTTGTCAAACACCTTTTCGCTCGGGACCATCGTATAAATCATTACAATGATGATCGATACAACTGCGAAGATCGATACAATCGATTTCAGAATTCGTGTCAGTACATACTTTCTCATACCTTTACCCCTCGTTCAGGCCGATCATGAAACCAGATGAATACAAATAAAAAAGCCCTTATCAAGTTATGAAATTATACCATAAATATCTGAAAGCGTTGTCTTTGATTTCTTTCAGTTCATGAAACATCTGCACTTCCCGTCAGAAACAATCTCTGAAAACAGTTACAGAGAAGCACTTCCAGAAAAACCGGCCTGTCCGACCGGTCTTAAACCCTGTACCAGATCACATACGGATACCGGTCTTTGTATTTATCAAAGGTATACGGATCCACACTGACATCCGTCAGTTCCTCCCCGTCGTGAAAGTACCCGAAGGAATCGACAAACTCAATTTCATGATTGTCCGGATCATCCGGATCCGGCTTCATCAGCTCCGCAAACTCCTCGGTCGTAAATACATCGCCTGTCCGGATATCATCCATCAGGTCATACATAATCTGATCTCTTGTTTTCATAGTACGCTCCTGCGCTTATTTTACTGCGTCCCCGCCGTTCTTCCAATGACCGCATGCGGCAATGCACCGCAGAAAAAAAGAAGACCGCTCCGAAGAACAGTCTTCTGTTTCATAAATGGAGTTCGTCCGGTTTACGGATTACTCACCCTTCTCCCACTTCGCATAAGCTGCGTCGTAAGCTTCGGAAGTAACGATGTCTTCCTGGAGCTGGAGTCCCTTGTACTTGTATTCGGTCATACCGCATACGGAGTAGTACCGTGTGAACGGAACCTCATGGGAAACACGTACGGTACGGGTGTTTGTGGAGGTCGGGATATAGAATGCGGTCTTGACAAGCGCTGCATCTGCTTCAGCGAACTTCTTGTAACGGGCATCCATATCGTCAACGATCGCGTCAGCAGCTCTGTAGAGCTTCTCGTAATCGTTCAGACCAACCTGTTCTTTGATTCCTGCATCCGGTGTCTTCTCGCCTGCTTCAAGACCCATCGCCTTCATGTAGTAGCCGGTAACCGGGCTGTAGATATCAACGAAGGTCTTCGGGTCAGCGTAGTCCGGGCCCCATCCGGTGAAGGTGGAGATGTCATAGTCCATCGCAGCCGGATCGTTGTTTCTGTAAGCGATGTTTGTGACAGTGTCGGAGTCTCTCATAACCAGCTCAATGATGATCTGGCCGTCGGTATTGGCTTCGATGGAATCCTTCATGGAACGTCCGCGGTCGGAACGTGCCTTGGAAGTTTCATCTACCAGCATGTCGAGGTGAACCGGGAATTCAATTCCGTCTGCCTTTGCCTTTTCGATGTAAGCCAGCGCATTTTCCTTGTTCAGCCATGCATACTGACCATCGGAAAGATCAGCTTTTTCATCGCCTGCGATTGCCGCGTAAGCTTCATTGACGAGCTCACCATAGTTCTTGCCGTCAGAAGTACGAACGATGTTGGAATCGTTGTTGATGTTGCGGATCATGGAGAGCGCGATGCTTTCCGGAGATGTAACCATGTTGTATGCCTTTACGTCATACGCAGCACGGAGCGCCTTACGGAAGTTCTCGTTCAGGATCGCCTTGTGTGTATTCTCATTCGCTGCAGGGTCGCCCTCGCAGTAGTTGGACTGATCAAATACCTGACGGTTCATGTTGAAGACAACGCCGAATGTGGAATGATCAGGCAGTGAAGCGTTGACATAGCCGTCATACTTGTTCATGTAGGAATCGAAATCCTCCCAGAGCGGGGAAATCGCAGATCTTGCATATGTTCCTGCTTCGAAACCGCGGATTCCGGAATACGGATCGGAACCGTCGTCATAGATACGCTTTACGCTCTTGAGATGAACATTCTCTGCATCCCAGTAAGCTTCATTCTTCTTAAGAACTGTGCTGGACTTGAGATCGTTGGATTCGAGAAGGAATCCGCCGTTGTAAAGAATGGAATCCGGAGCAACCTGACCGAATGTGCAGGATTCGATATCCGGGGAACCGAGCTTGCAGCCGGTGCCTTTGCCTTCGAGGAAGGTCTTGTTGATCGGATAGAGAACCGCATAGCAGGTCATGCTCGGGAAGTAAGGAGCCGGTGCTTCAAGTGTGAACTCGAGTGTGTAGTCATCAAGCGCCTTCACGCCGACCTTTTCCCACTCCGCATCACTGAAGTCACTGGATTCATATTCCAGATAGCCTTTGATAACGCCTTCGAGGAGCCATGCTGTTTCGGAGTTGAACTCAACGCCATGACGCAGACCTGTAACGAAGTCTTCTGCTTTTACTTCATCATATTCTTCGCCGTCAGCTGTAACCCACTTGACGCCCTTCTTCAGGTGGAATGTCCATTTCAGACCATCTTCGCTCTGCTCATAGCTTTCTGCGATGCAGTCTTTCAGGTTTCCGTAGGTGTCATTCTCGAGGAGACCGTCGACAAAGTTTGCGTTGTACTCGTGATCCTCTGTCTTTGCGCTGACAACATAGTCCATGCTCTGGAGCTCATAGCTTGTTGTCTCAACCAGATTTTCTGTGTCCGCAAGCTTAATGTCGCTGACTGCAGTTGTGCTGCCGCCATCTGCCGGAGCAGCAGTCGCTGTGCCGCCGTCGGTATTGCTGGAAGCAGCTGTAGGCGCCGGAGTACCAGCGCTGGTATCTGTTCCGCAGGCAGCGAGTGAAAGAGCCATTACTGCAGACAGAAGTGTTGCAAAATACTTTTTCATGCTTTCCCTCCTATATTTTGAACTCTATTAGAGTAGCACAGGAATGAAAAGGATTCCACGCATTTTTTCACGTCAGAAGGCGCTGCAGTACCTTTTTCAGATTTCTTTTCAGAAAAGTGACAACCATTTCTGTAAGCCCTTACGGCCGATACCGGCAGGCCTGATTCTGTTCCGGCTGCCCCTGCACTCTCAGCTGTGCCCCGCCGCTGTCCGCCTCCGCAGGAGCTCCTGTCACGTTCTTTCCAGCCCGATCCGTCAGAAAAGGACACGTTTTTTTACGTGCCCTCTGTGCTATGCCTGAACGGAATTGACTGCCGCTTCTTCAAACTGACGGGTGTAAAGACTGTAGTAATACCCTTTCTGCTTCATCAGTTCTCTGTGTTTTCCGCGTTCAATGATCTTTCCGTCTTTTACAACCAGAATCACATCCGCATCAATAATGGTGGATAACCGATGTGCAATCACAAAACTGGTTCTTCCTCTGATCACGGTGCTGATTGCGTTCTGAATCTGTTTCTCCGTGAAGGTATCAACCGAAGAAGTCGCCTCATCAAGAATCAGAATCTTCGGGTCTGCCAGCAGTGCTCTGGCAAAAGAAAGAAGCTGTTTTTCTCCGACGGAGAGCTGATCTCCTCCTTCCCCGACATCACTGTCGAGTCCCTTTTCCATCTTCTCGATCACCGGCAGTGCATTTACCAGTTCCAGTGCATGCAGAATCTCCTCATCTGATGCATTCTCATTTCCGTATTTCAGATTATCCCGCACCGTTCCCGAAAACAGATGCGGTGTCTGAAGCACATATCCGATATTTGAATGGAGCCAGAGCTGGGAGCGGTCCCGCGCATCCTTCCCGTCGATCAGCACGGTTCCTGCCGTCGGCTCGTAAAACCGGCATACCAGGTTGACCAGCGTAGATTTGCCGGCACCTGTTTCACCGACAATCGCAACATTGGTGCCCTGCGGCACAAGCAGATTGAACTGTTCCAGCACCATCTCTTTGCCATCCGGGTACCGGAAGCTCACATCACGGAATTCCACTTCCCCGTGAAGTTCTTCCCAGTTTTCCTTTTTCGGATGAAACGTATCCCCGTATGTTTCAATCACTTCCGGCCGGTCTGCGACATCGCTTTCTGTATTCATCAGCTTGGTAAACCGCTCAATATTCACCTGAATGGCAATGATCGCGGAGATGGTCTCCGTAAGCATTTCAATCGGCTCCATGATTCCCACCGCATAGGAGATAAACACCGACAGCGTGCCGATCTCCATCGCCAGCTGTTTTGTCAGAATTCCGCCCTGCCAGAGCACCAGCGCCAGCGCTGCTGAGCCCATGAATGTGACAAGCGTTGACAGAATCGCTCCATAGTGGGCCGCATGGACAGATGTGCGCTTCATATTGCCGGTCTCTGCCCGGAAATCCGATTCCATGACCGGTTCAATCGCCATGGTCTTGATCGACCGCATGCCCGTGATCCCTTCATTGAAATTACCGGTTATGCGGGAGTTGATTTCCCGGATCCTGCGGTTTGCGGCCATATATTTTTTTCCGAAAAAGGTGATCAGAAACACCGTTGCCGGAATGATCAGCACAAAGACAGAGGCAAGCTTCGCATTGAGGGTAAACATTACGATCACAACCGCAAGAATATAGGAAAGATTCCATACGATATCCATCATCCGCCAGGCTGCCAGCTCCCCGATCTTGCCGGTATCGCTCATGACACGCGCATGAATATAGCCGACGCTGTTCTGATTGAAATAGGAGAACGACAGTGTCTGAAGGTGATTGAAGCTCGCATTCCGCAGATCGCGGTTGACGCTCATCTCCACTTTCCCGGCAAGAATCAGACTGATGTAATCTGCCGCGGTCTTGCTGAGGCCGGCAGCGATGTACAGCCCGATAAATATGCCAAGCGTATCCAGAACCGAGTCACCGATGAAGTGATTGATCGCATACCGGGTAAACAGCGGCATGATCGAATCCACAAGCGACGCATAAAGACCAAGCACAATCATACTCCCCAGCATGCCGGAATACGGTTTCAGATACGGGATCAGCAGCGGGATGCCAAACAGCGGAAGACGGCTGTTCGTTGTTTCGGATTCACTCATTCCTCTGTCTCCCTTCCGGCCATCTGCAGGTCATAGATTTTGCGGTAGATACCGTTTTTCGCAATCAGTTCATCATGGGTTCCGTGTTCTGCAATTCTGCCGCGGTCCATCACATAGATCTCATCCGCATTCATCAGCGTCGTAATACGATGGGCAATCAGAAATACCGTAGAGTCGCCGGTATGTTCCTGCAGCGCCGCCCGGATTCTTGCGTCCGTCTCCGCGTCAACTGCAGACAGCGAATCGTCGAACACCATTACCGGCGGCTTCCGTATCAGCATCTGCGCAATTGCCGTACGCTGCTTCTGCCCGCCAGAGAGCGTTACCCCGCGTTCTCCGACAAATGTTTCATAGCCTTCTTCAAAATGCTCGATCGCTTCGTCCAGCACTGCAATACCGGCAGCTTCCCGAACCTCTGCCCGCTCTGCGTGCGGATTCGCAATCCGGATATTATCTTCCAGCGAACGGGAAAACAGATACGGTTCCTGCAGTACAATACCGATATTCTTTCTCAGGTATGACGAGCGGATATTCCGGATATCTGTGTTGCCGATCGTGATCGTACCGCAGTCTTCCGGCAGCGGATAGATCTTATCAAGCAGATACATCAGGGTTGATTTGCCTGAACCGGTCCCGCCGAGAATGCCGACGGTACTGCCCGCCTTCACCTTCATACAGACATCCTTCAGTACCGGTACAGAACCATTTTCATAGGTAAAGCTGACATGATCGAAACAGATGTCGCTGTGCATATCCGGTTCCGCCGCATCCGCTCCCTCTTCTTCCGGTATGCCGTTCATGATCTCCCGCAGACGGTCTATCGCAACCCCTGCTTTGGAAAGATTTGCAATGATCCTTCCCAGCATGCGGATCGGCCAGATCATCATCGAATTGTATGTAAGAAACGCGATATACTCTCCGGCTGTCAGTTCGCCATGAACCGCATACACCGCACCGAGCGCTGTAATTGTCAGAATCTGCGCTCCGGACAGCAGATCCATGGAGCACCAGAACGCTGCCATCAGATTCATCAGATGTATCCAGAACGCCGTATATTCCCGGTTCTTCTGTTCAAACCGCTTCCGTTCATACGCTTCCCGGCCAAACGCCCGTACAACTCTTACGCCGGTCAGGTTTTCCTGAGCAATCGCTGAGAGTTTTCCTTCTTCGACATCCGCTTTCCGGAACGCACTGCCGATCCTGCGGTGAAAAAACAGACTGTAGGCAATGATCAGCGGCACAAATATGAAAGCGGAACCCATCAGCTTCGGATGAATCCGGTACATGAAGCCAAAGGAAAGCACCATCATCGGTATAATGCGGAACAGACTGGCCAGCTGTTCAGAAAGAAACGTTTTGATTGTTTCTATATCAGACGTACAGCGCTGAATAATATCGCCCGTATGATGTTCGCTGTACCAGGAGACCGGCAGTTTCAGAAGATGGGAAAACACTTCGTTCCGGGTGGTTTCAACAAACGTCTCCGCTCCTTTCGCATTGTATAAGCGCCAGAGATACCGGAATATGCCGCGTACTCCCGCTGCCGCTGCGACCGTAACTGCAATCAGCCCAAGATGTTCTTTCAGAACACTCATTCCGCCGATCTTCTCAGTCAGTGAAGCAGCCCATGCCGGAAGATCTGCCGGTTTATCGCCGATCACTGAGTCCACCGTAACGGAGATGATCTTCGGATTCACCATATCCATCAGGGCGACAAGCAGCGTAAAAAATACAGAAAGCGCAAACCATCCGACGCTCCCTTTCATGAAATACCCGAGCATCGCTCCCCGGGTTTCAAACTGTTCTGTTTTCTGTTTCCCCTTCATCATCAGTCACCGTAACTCTATCAGAAAAACAATTCACTCTCCCAGCATAATGCACCGGGTACGATCCAAAAAACTGAAAAGCAGGAAGCGTTTCTCCCTGCTCATCATTCCGTTTACTCCGCGCCGGTGACAGACACCTGCTTCAGCCGGATCAGAGACGGTACCAGCAGATTGTCATACTGCTTCTGTTCAGCTGACATCTCCATATCCTTCACAAAATCAGTCATTGTCCCGGATACCGACCCTCCGGAGACAATCTTCACGCTGTCTCCCTCATGAAGATATCCAAGCCGGATTTCACCGGCAATTGCACCGGTTATCGCCTCAACCTGGAAATCAGAAAATTCCACTACTTCAAGATACGTGCCGGAACGGATCTCCGCTTCGCTTTTTGTTCCGCCTTCCACCGAGAAGTTGCCGGGGATAAAGGAATCCTTCACGCCAAGATAGCTGCTGTACTGACGGCTGCCCCAGTAATTCTCAGCAATACCATCACGGATCAGCGTCAGATCTCTTACGGGTGCTCCTTCCTTGTCAAAAGCACTGTTCTTCGAGGAATTCTTCAGTGTACGCACAGCTTTAACCGTAACCCGGTCCCCGTTCTGTTCCGCTGCGATCGGTTTGCCGATCTCCCAGTCTGTCAGCTTCCTGAATTTCATTGAAGCTTCAACCCGGGAAATGAAATACTCACAGATCGATGTCACGGCATCAGTTGAGAACAGCACATCGCACTTTCCGAAATTCGGAGTTTTCTCTGCATTCAGCCGGTCTTTGCCGAAGCTGAGCGTCTGGCTGATCTCTTCCTTCAGGTGTTCCCTGTCGCAGCTTCCGCTGGTATAGAGCCGGTAAAGCTCAATCTCATGGCCATCCCTGCGGGCGTTGACTACCACTTCCAGCATCGAGGAAGGACAGACTGAAGTCACATCAATCCCGTTTGAATTCAGAAATCTTCTCCGTTCTGAATTTACAAAGATCTCATACGAGTTGATATCTTCTGTCTCTGTTTCCGGCAGTTCATTCATCAGCTGAATGAAATCCTTAGCGATTGCCCGTACATCCGGTGCTTCTTCCGGCTGTGCTTCCAGAGAAACCGGTTCATTCAGCGTATAGACCGGGTTTCTGACATACAGCGCTTCCTTTGAGAGCTTGCCGATCAGCTCCCGGATCTCATCTTCGGATGCAGTAACAGGAATCTCTGCCCCGGCTTTTCCGAGGAATTCATCGAATTTCCGGTATACGTTCACATCAATGTGTTCTGTGTGCTTCACCCGATGCTGATCCAGCGCATGGCGGATAAAGTAAAACTCCCAGCCCTCTGTACAGGTATCGGTAATCTCCCAGCCGTCTGTTTCTGCTTCGTTCAGCAGTCTGACTATCGTTTCAAGCATCATCCAAGCCTCGCTTTCGCCTTCAGGTATGGGCCGCCGTCACTGACCTTGACCCATTCCTTATGTCCTTTTCCGCAGGCACCTGCCCCGAATACTTCCTTTGTTTTCCCTGCCATGGTAATACTGCCAAGCAGATCCGGAACATAGCCCGTCATCACAATCGGAGCAGCGACCTTTCCGGTCAGTCTGCCGTCTCTGATCTCATATCCGCGTTCAATAATGCACTGAATTCCCCAGTGTTTCGGATCTTCCATACCGGATTTCATCCCCTTCAGAAGATATCCGTGCCTGATGCTCGCAATCATGTCATCCACATCATCCGTTCCGGCATCAAATACCGTATTTGTCATGCGGGTATAAACTTTATGTTCAAATGTCTGACGCTTGCCGTTGCCGGTCGGTTTTCCGCCAAGACGCAGCGCTGACAGCGCATCACAGACGCCGGTCTTCAGAATACCGTTCTCGATTTCAATCGTGTCACCAGCCAGATTTCCCTCATCATCAAAGGCATAGCTTGCGACTTCCTCTGCCGCAAGCGCACCCTCATGCATCGTCACAAGATCCGATCCAACCCGTTTTCCGATATAGGACGCCCCAAGAGCGCGGTCTTTCACAAACATATCCATTTCCACGCCGTGTCCGAACGCCTCATGCGCAATCAGACCGGAAACTTCCGGTGAAGTGATAATTTCATATTCGCCCGGTTCAATCGGATCTGCGTTAATAATTTCTTCCGCAGTGCGGATCGCTTCAGAGAGGTTCTCCTTCAGTCCCGCAAACAGCTCCGGTCCTCTCCGGCCTGACACCGAAGTATAGCTCATCTCTGTCTTTCCGTTCTCGGAAACAACCGGTGCGGCCATTCCTTCTGAATAAACATAGCTCTGCCGCATATCGCGGCTGGCTGTCATGAACATCTTGCTTACATGCGTGGACTGCCCTCTTACAATACAGTCAATCACATGTTCCGAACTGCTCACCGCTTCTTCGCTGATCTTCGAAAGATCGTTAACCAGAGCTTCCAGATCTGTTTCCTCCGGCATTGTTCCGGTTTCCATCTCCGCAAACACCGTGCATGGCTCATCCGGAAGCACTGCAGTTCTGTATACTTCCGTTCCGGTCTCCTTCAGAAGATCGATCTGACCGTCCAGCGCAGACATCATCTGCCTGGCAAGCTCCTTCATCCCGTCTTCCTTCAGATTATTAAACGCATATTCTCCATAAAGGCCGTCTCTGCACACCCGCACCACATTACCGCGTTCCGTAAACATTGTGGAGTGTGTGACCGATTTCGCCCGCTGCGAGATCATCGCCGTAAACCCGACCGAATCCGTTGACAGAACACTGACATAATCATAATGTTCCTTCAGAAGCACGATCAGCTCCCGGATGGAAGGTGCGATTGTATTCAAATACTCTGAAAATTTCGCTTTCATCATTCATCCTTTCTGTTTTTACCTCCGCAATTATACCGAAAAGTGCCTCATACGGCTACTGTCTTACTTCCGCTGTGCAAAGACGCCTTTCGGGCGGCGAAAAAAAGGTACTGCACCAGACTGCAGTACGGCTCGGGTTTCGTTTTTCAGTTTCAACTGCTGCAGTTGACAAACTGTGCTATACTGTTAAGGCATTTACGGAGAAGTACCCAAGAGGCTGAAGGGACTGGTTTCGAAAACCAGCAGACGTGAAAGCGTGCGGGGGTTCGAATCCCCCCTTCTCCGCCTGATGATACCTGCATAAATATGCGGGTTTTTTATTGTTTTTTTGGGTACTATCCAATTTTTCGTTCTCGTTGTCAACAGATTGTCAACAGTTTTCAATTTTCAATTTTCAGTCCTTGCTAAAGCGCTTTTCGCCATAATAAAACCACGCATGTTCTTACGTGGCTTCTGATTGTTTTTCGTTGTTTTCGTTTGCCTATCCTTATTTTACTTTGGCATGTGATCCCGAAATATGTGCCTTAAAAAAGAGAATCACCTCCTCTCACCTTTCACAAGAAGAACGGATTCTCATTCATCATTCCTTGTCTGCTTTAATTTCTTCTGTTTCGATCATGAAGCGAACCGATCCTTCCACCCCTTCCGGAATACCGGAATAGTTGGTATAGGTTTCTTCAATGCGATGCAGTGCCTTTACCCTGCGGATCATATCCTGAAGCTGACTGCCGCCAAGCTTTGTCAGCTCCTTAATACCTTCCTGATCAAACTTCTTAACACCGTCCGTCAACGACCATGCTCCATCCAAAATCGATGTATAACCTTCCATCAGTTTTCCTCCGGCATCCGGCAGCTGACCAGCACCGTCTGCCAGCTGAGAAGCTCCGTCATACAGTTTGGAAACACCATCGGTGTATGCACACATACCGGTCTTCAGCTGCCTGCTGCCTTCCGCCAAAGCCGCAGCACCGGACTTAAGTCCGGTCACCATTGCCGGCAGACCTTCGATTTGAGAAATACCGGTTTGGATCAACATGATGTATTGCTGGAGAATATCAAGATCCTGATTCAGATTTTGTATTGCAGGCGTTAATGCGTTTATTGCGTTTTCCGTTTTCGTCAAATCCAATGCAGGCGGTGTGACTGCTTCCGAAGAAAGGAACTGCTGAATGTTATCCAATTCATCGGGAATACGGCTGTACGCTGCGATAAATGCCTCAGCATCCGCCTGTGATCTGCCTGATTGGATCAGTGCCTCTTTGACAGCCGCTTCTTCATCCGGGTTCAGCATTGTATTCCTAACCGATGTTTTTAAGGCATCGATATTCTGCAGTGCGGCTGTGATATTTGCCTGATATGCTTCTGCTTCATTACAGAATCTCTGCATCTCACTTTTTGCGTCCTTAATCGTTTCAAGTGAAGTCTGCAGAATGCCTGCCTGAACAGGAATGTCTTCCATTGCGGCTTTCAGAAGATCCATAAACTGCTTTTCTTCCTCTGAAGGTTCAGACGGAAACAGCTTGCTGAGATCAAGACCGGCAAGTCCGGCATTCAGCTGATTCAGACCGTCACTGAGTGCTGCGGCGCCTTTGTTCAGCTCTTCGGAATAGTCATCCATGGTTTCCAATCCGTCTTTCAGCGCGTTAATGCCATCACCGACTTTCCCGATCCCGTTGTTATACTGAACCAGATAGTCCTGAAACTCCTTCATGCCGTCATACAGCTTCTGTGTCCCATCCGCCAGTTCACCTGACGCATCGGATAGCTTATTCATGTCATTCGTCAGATTGTTAATGTCATTCAGATCCTCTTCTTTCAGGTCTTCAAACAGACCGGAAGAAATAATGGTGGTTGTAAATCCCAGTTCGAAGTCCGTTACATCGGCTTCGATTTTGATCGATTCCGGAAGGTCCAGATCTTTTGTCACTTCATAGTCCGTTAACCGCAGCGAGTTCTGCAGGCCGGGCACCGCAAACCCGATCACCGCTTTGGTTTCCCCCGCGCTGATTACCTTGCCGTTTTCTGTTTTCATATTTTTAAATCTGTCATTGAGCGGAACTAAAGTGATAGCAAAAAACGGGATCGGAAGGTCATATGCCACGCCGTCTGCGGCTGCGGAAGAATGCGTGCGATTCTCATACGTTATATCAATTTCAACATGACCGCTTTCCCCTGCCAGCTCCTCCGGTGAAATACCTTTGCCATCCAGGAAATAGGCAAGATGCACTCCTGCCGGCAGAGGTTCTTCGGTCTTTCCCCTGTAAGTGATCGTCTCGTGCAGGTTATCCCAGACAAGTCTGTTATCCGCAAGCAAATAGTATTCTTCTGCTCCTTTCATATTGCGAAGATCCGAAAGAATCGTCTGATCTTCTACATAGCCTTCCTCCCCCATGCCAATGAGTGATACATCCACCGAGACAGACTTTGGATTGCCGCAGGCATCTGCCTTAACCGTCACACTCTCTTCCTTTTTCGCCGGAAGCGTCGTGGCATAGGATTCCGGCAGTTTTGCCTCCTCCATATTGCTTTCTTCGGCAGCGGAGGGCTTCAGGGAAACAAGTTCATCCGGTTGTTCCGCACATCCGGTTACGCACAGGGCTGCCGCAAAAAATGCACATAGAATCGTTATTCTTTTATTCCACATTTTTCAAAGCTTCCTCCATCTTTACATTTCGTATCTTTTGCATTTCCAGCATTGCGATGATTCCGTAGGTGATCAGACCAATAAAAATCATCTCAAGGTTGGTCATCGGATCCAGCCGGATCGGAAACCAGCCGGACATCATCTCTTTCATCATTACCGTAAAGAGAGGAATCAGCAGTGCGGCCAGGATCGGAATTGAAGCGACCATCGACAGAACAACAATGATGCTGGTGCTGCTGATATACATCTTCGAGATTTCGTGATCGGTAAATCCCAGTATTTTGGTCAGGGAGATCGAAACAGCATTCTTCTCGATGATCATGCGGGACAAAAGGTAAATCAGCAGCATATATATCAGGATTGCAAATCCATCAATGAGATACATCATTCCGCCAAAGGAAACATGCAGCTGTCGGGACAGCTTGGTCATTGCGTCAGTATCGATGACCGTGCTGATATAGTCCGGATCGATATCCGTGATTTCTTCTGCGCTGAAATAGCCCGCAAACATATCGTCTTCAAACCCGAACGTCTGATTCAGCTGTTTCATCGGCATAAAGACAGCGATGCCTGCCATGTAGTCGGCAATGCCGTCTATGCGAAAGGTATAGTTCTTGTCTTCATACTCTTCGGACAGCGTAATCACATCTCCTGTCGATAACTCGTACTTTTCTGCAAACGCGCTGGAGATATAAACCGTTTTCTTACTGAAATCAAGGCCGACGTATTTGCTGTGATCACTGATTCCGTACAGCATCACACTGTCCCTTCGAATTCCTTCCGCTTCCGGGGTCTGCAGATTATAGACGCTGAATTTTTCAGCCGTGGGATCATCGGTTGAAACGGCCTCCTGAAATTCCATATATTCCATCATCTGTTTTACCTTTGATGAAGACGGATCACTGAGACTGAGAGGCAGTTTCAGGATGGTCTGATACGAAGCGATCTGATTATCAATGATGACTTTTTCAAAGTTATCGAGAAGCTTTGGCAGCTGCATGCCGAACATCAGCAGCAGATTGGCAAACAAAATACCAAGTGAAAGGACGATATAACTGCCGGCATTCTGAAAGATCACCCGCAGCCGATACCTGCTCATGATCGGCATAGGATGCGGCAGATAAAAGGCACGGCTCTTCCTGCGCCGTGAAATATCCCGGCGCAGGAAGCGAAGCGGTGAGATCTTCAGATGGCGCCAGAGTGTGCCGCCTGTAACAAGAAACACGATAATCATCGGTATAATCGTTGTTCTTACAAACGCATCGGCATTCCAGATTGTTGCATACGTCGGAAGACTGTAGCTGCCGTAATACATGGATGCCGCCAGATTCTTCATGACGGTATAGCCCAGAATATTGCCAATGAGGGCAGCTACTGCCGTTACGGCCATCGGTAGCGTCATGTAGTGAACCAGCAGCTCTCCTCTGGTATAGCCGGATGCCAGCAGGGTTCCGATCACAGAGGATTCTTTTCGAATCGTATCGTTGATCGTGACACTGAAGACAAAGGCGATGATCACAATGATGATGTACAACAGGATCTCTATCATGACTTTGTCACCGCCCATATCATCACCGGTAAATATGATTGCCTGATTCATATAGCGCGGCACATAATCTTCCAGCACAGCGATTTCATGCAGTTCCTTCAGAAAATCTTCTGACATCTGATTTTCATCCGTCTTGTCTTTCGGCTCTCTGAAGTATTTCCAGGCATACTGATGAATCACGCCTTCCCTTTTGATTCGTTCAAAACCGGAAGGACTCACCATCGCAACGGTGAACATGACCGCATCAAACATACTGTCGGAATTGTTTTCAAACAGACAGCTGTAATCGGAGAACGCAGCCAGTCCGCGGATGGTCCAGGAATAGCCATTACCGGTCAGGGAATCCCCGACGGAAAGATGATTGTTGTCGGCATACATGCGGTCAATAACGATCTCATCTTCTTTCTCCGGGAAGCTTCCCTGCATCAGGCAGACCAGATTTACTTCGGTCCGTTTCGGGAAAACGCGCATCTTACCGCCGTTCTCCAGCGGGATCTCGGTATAGAACAGCTCATAGACAGAAGCACCTGCCTGCCTGATGTTCCTGATCTGTGCCTGGTTCAGTTCATTTCGCACACGGAAGTGACCGTGTTCGATGTTATAGGTTTCAAAGCTGTCATTGTATGCCTTGATCATGGAGTTATCCGCCACCAGAAATCCGGATACAAACCCGATGGTCAGCAGCATCAGCAAAAAGATTACGAAGTACTTTCCAAAGTCCGTTCGT
>JAFYGX010000016.1 GCA_017543025.1 Solobacterium sp. | reverse complement strand
TGATGCAAAAGTTATAGACATCAGAGACGGCTCTGTCAAAAAAGGATCGGCAATCGGATGTAATCGAACAAACCGATCCGTCCCAAGAAACAACTTAAACAACGAAAGAGTATTCAGAGGATCGAAAGTGTCAAAGGGAAGGGAATCAATACGCCGAAAGCGGTCAGAATACCAGCCCGGAGACATTGTTAGATACATAGGAAAAAATCACACAGTACACGGTTCACATTGTAATAGTACACGTGTGGTTCTGGAGGATAAGAGATCAGTATCAGTCAAAGATATTGTTTCAGTCAGAAAGAGAGGAGGATGGCAATTCCTCCCCGCCTTATAGAAGTCGGGGTCTCCTTGCCAATGGTTGATGAAAGCTGCCAGAACTGCATCAGACAAGAAATATTATTTCAGTGCACGGAAGCTGATTCTTCCGGTTTTTCTGCTGTCAGCCGTGATCTGGTGGATTCTGATGATCGTAATGGGGGTTTCGATCTTTGTTTCAAATATCAGGAATCATATTATCAAGGCGGATAACCTCGAACAGGCCGTTCTGAATACCTATTATGCGTCATATGCCATTTCAGATAATCAGGACAGCCGCATTCGCCGGACCATTCATTTTCTTCATGCGTATCAGGTGAAAACAGGGGCGCCGGATCAGGAACTTGTTACGATGTGCCGGGATTTCATACTGCCAAGCGGTGTGTTTGTAATTGATAAAGACGGCAATATTACGACAGAAGATAACCGCATGACGGAAACGGTAATTCAGAACAGCAGTCCGCAGAAACGTCTGGAGCTGATCCGGAATGCTGTGAATTCTGTTACGAACGAAGCTGATAGCCGTGTGTATTCGGAACCGCTGGACAGCGGCAGCACGCTCTGCATTGAGACAGAGGATTCCCGGGATCCGGGACGCATGATCGTAATCTCGACACAGGAGGCGGTTGATTCAATTGCCAGACAGTCGGGAAAACTCGGGAGAGAAAACCGGCACGCCATGGTGGTTGATGAAAGCAGCGGCGAAGTGATCGCATGGGATGAAACAGATGAGGCTGCTGAACTGTTCACCAGCATCCGGGAAAGTGATCTCAGCTATTATGAGCTGGATGAGACGCATTCATGTACGGTCAATGTGGTGAATGGGGTTCTGTGGGTGACCATGCGGAAAGTAAATGACTCGATGGGGTTTTCCGTTTACTATTCCTCTGCTCTGATCGGCTACATACAGAACAGGGGTCTGAACTGGGCGATCCGGATCGAATTTACGCTTCTGTTTGTGATCATCTCATTTTTCTTCTTCTATCTGCGTCAGTATGCCTGGATTCACTCCGATAACCAGAAGTATTCTCCTGGGATTCAGAAGCGGAAATCTGCCATTGCGGCTCTGATCGGAGCGATTTTCATTGCGTTAGTGACCTATTATACAGAGACGCTGTTTCTGGTGTCTGAGATCGTTCTATATGATCAGGATGAGCTGAGTCAGATTGAAAGCTACAGCGAGGACAGCAACCGCCGTTCAAACTATCTGATCACACTGTTTAAGGATCAGGTGAAGGAAGACACGTCAATGGCGGCAAGGTATCTGGAAAAAAGCCCGGATGCGTGGACAAGAGACAGTCTGGATAACCTCTGTGTGATGCTGAACAGCCGGTATATGATCCTTTACGATACAGACGGAAATGAGATCTGCGGCAGCGGCCGGCTGAGGAATTATTCGTTTCCGGATGATCCGGAAGACCCTGCATATGCCTACCGCAAACTGAAAAACGGAAAAAGCGAGGTCATTCTCGATAACCTGGATGATGAGATCACGGGAAGCCGTACAATTCGCGGAGCGTTCAGTCTGTTTGATGAGGAAGGGGAGCCGATCGGTTTTCTCGAAGCGGCTTACGATTCTGAAAGACTGCAGGAACTGCTCGGAAATTCTTCACTCGGAATTCTGATGGAGACCGTAAATCTTCGCAGTGCGACCTCCTATGTGGTTCTCAACATGGAAGGAGAACATCCGGTAATTGAATACTGCCCGTGGTTCGGTTACTCTTCCGACTCGGTCAGCCGGCTCGGATTTACCGAAGAATCGATGAAGGACCGGTATTTCGGCAAACTGACGATCAATAATGCTGTGAGCTATGTGACCGGAGTCAATCTTGGGAAACGGATGGTATTCATCGTTCATCCGCAGTCACAGGTCTATGCAGACCGGCTGGGGGTTTCGGTGGTTTCCGCAGTTCTGATGGTGACAGGGCTTCTGCTTGTGAGCTATATTCTTGACCGGAAGCGGAAGAAATACAGCCGGATCATCTATGCTTCAAAAAAGGAAGAACAGATGATTCAGGCGCAGTATCGTGCGGCGATGAGCGGAAAAACGCCGGCCGGTGAATCTGAGGAAGAAACAGAAGCAGAGATGAAACCGGAAACCGCACTGGACCGGATTCATCTGTCATGGCTGATGATGCGGCCGGAACAGAAGCTTACCATGAGCGTCCAGATGATTGCGGCGGGTTTTACCGTCTATGTATTCGTGCGGTATTTCCTGAACAGTGTCAATGAAAGCGGCGCCACCATGCTTACCCGGATTCTTTCCGGCGAGTGGTCGAAAGGATGGAATATCTTTGCCTTTACCGCGAATCTGATCATCCTTCTGCAGGGGTATCTGATTGCGGGAATTCTGCGTGAAATTCTCGTGCTGATCGGAAAGGTGTCGGATGCGCAGGGAGAAACGATCTGCCGTCTGCTGCGCAGTGCGGTGCAGTACACCACGATCATTGCGGTCATTTATCTCATGCTTGTGAACTTCGGGCTTGATCCTTCTGCACTTGTTACCTCAGCTGGTCTGATCGGTGTGGCGATCGGAATCGGGGCAAGAGATCTGATTACCGATATCGTAGCCGGACTGTTCATTATATTTGAAAAGGAGTTTCAGGTTGGCGATGTAATTGAAGTGTCCGGTTATCAGGGTATGGTTCATGAAATCGGCATCCGTACCACGAAAGTGCGGGGCTGGGATAATAATGAGAAAGTGATCAACAACCGGAATATGATCAATGTCATCAATATGACAACCGGAAGCAGCTATGCTGTGATTAATTTCGGCGTACCGTATACGGTCTCGATCGACCGGCTGGAAGAGATCTTCCGGAAGGAATTCGAAACATACAATACGAAATATCCGGAGCTGATCGGTGTTCCGCGGTTTAACGGAATTATTCAGTTTTCCGGTAAAATCGAATGCTCGGTGATTGCGGAAGTGCCGGAGCTCGCAAGGGGTGCGCTGCGGCGGAAGCTTTCCAGAGATATCAAGAATATTCTTGATCAGAATGGCATTCCGATGGTCTGAGGAAGTGAAGGAGGAGAAAAGGATGGGATTTTCAGAACAGTTTCTGTGGGGCGGAGCGACCGCGGCCAACCAGTATGAAGGTGGCGTATGGGAAGGGAATGCCGGCCTTTCAACTGCAGATGTAATGACAAACGGATCGCATGGCGTATTGCGTCAGGTAACGTGGATCCGGGAAAACGGTGAGACGGGATCAACACCGCTCTGTTTCGGAAGCAATGAGAGGCATCTGCCGGAAGGCGCAAAACCCGCGGTGCTGAATGACGGACGATTTTATTATCCGTCTCACATTGCATCGGATTTTTATCATCGGTTCAGGGAAGATATCCGTCTTTGCGCAGAGGAAGGGTTTAACTGCCTTCGCTTTTCGGTCAAATGGTCGCGAATCTTTCCGCATGGCGATGATGAAGTGCCGAATGAAGAAGGAATCCGGTTTTACAGCGAGGTGTTTGACGAATGCAGAAAATACGGTATCGAGCCGGTTGTGACCCTGCTGCACTACGAGACTCCGCTGTCGCTTGCGGCAGAATACAACGGATTTGACAGCAGGCATACGATGGAAGCTTATGTCCGTTATGCAAAGACCTGTTTTGAACGGTTCAGGGGGAAGGTGAAGTATTATCTTACCTTTAATGAAATCAACTGTATTGACGCAGCACCGTATGTGACGGCCGGTCTGATTCACGCCGATCCGCAGAATATCGCAAATGCGGCATTTCATCAGTTTCTTGCCTCTGCGCTTGCGGTTCAGGAAGCACACCGCAGTTACCCGGAGCTGAAGATCGGCATGATGCTGGCATACGGGCCGGTATATGCGGGCACGCCGGACCCGGACGATCAGCTGCTTGCCCAGCAGCGCATGAACCAGACGCTGTTTTATTCGGATGTGCAGATGCTCGGACGCTATCCGGTCTATAAGCTTGCGGAGTATCAGCGGCAGGGAATCGTACTTCCGGTACAGAATGATGATCTTGCTGTAATCGAAGCCAATCCGTGTGATTTCCTGAGCTTCAGCTGCTATGGCTCCCATGTGGTTACGACACATCCGGACGGAAGCGAAGCAGGCGAAGGAAACGGCGGGCGGCAGGCATATATGGTCAGAAATCCGTATCTTTCGACAAATGCCTGGGGATGGGCAACAGATCCGCAATGCATGCGTATTACGCTGAATACGCTGTACAACCGTTATCACTGCGATCTGTTCTGTGTGGAGAACGGAATCGGCTGGAACGATGAACTGACAGACGATACGGTTCATGATGATTACCGGATTGACTATATGCGGGCGAATATCTCTTCGATGAAAGATGCGGTGGAGCTGGACGGAATTCCGCTGATGGGGTATCTGTACTGGGGATGCGTGGATATGGTTTCCAACGGAGAAGGTGAAATGGCAAAGCGCTATGGCCAGATCTATGTGGATGCGGACAATTACGGAAGAGGCACATTTGCCCGGAAGAAAAAAGATTCCTGGTACTGGTATCAGAAGTGCATCGCACAGAATGGCGAAGCGCTCTGAGAGAGATGCAGAGTGAACGAAAACTGACAGACAGAAAAAACAGGCCTTCATTCTGGCAGAAGACCTGTTTTTCGATTGAGCGTTGCGGGTTACATTGTAAGAATGATTTCTGTCTCCGTGTGCATCATGGATTCGGGAATATGGCTGCCTTCGGCGGGGATTCCGTCAACTGTAAGGCTGCGGCAGCCGGATTCTCTGTGATCCGGATTGCGGACAATGATATGCAGCGTTCTGCCGCGGAAGTGTTTCGTCAGCTCAAAGCCGTCCCATTCAGCAGGAATGGAAGGGGAAAGCGTAAGTCCGGAAAGGTCCGGACGGATGCCGAGGATTCCTTCGACACATCCGACCATGACAGTGGATGCAGTACCGGTCAGCCAGTGGACATGAGAACGACCGAAATGAGGGCTGTGCCGCCCTTCGGTAAACTGCCCGTAACAGTATGGCTCCATGGTCCGGATCTCTGCTCTGTCATTCTGCGCGGCAGGTGCATTTTCCAGGAAGTACCGGAACGCGCGGCTGCCATGACCTGCCAGGGCTTCCGCAAGGATGATCCATCCCTGTGTCTGAGAGAAAATGCCGCCATTTTCCTTGACGCCCTGGTTATAGATCACAGCCAGAGCACCATCGAATGCATGTTCACAGTAAGGGGGATCCATCAGCTCCACGCCATATTCCGTGTTCAGTTTCTGAAATACCGTATTCAGTGCAGTTTCAGCCTGTTCTCTGGACGCAAGGCCGCTGATGACTGCCCAGCTCTGCGGATTCAGCCAGAGACTGGCTTCCGGATCCGTCTTCTGACCGATTACGTCTCCTTCTTCCGTAAAGCCGCGGATGAAGCGGTCTTCATTCCAGCAGAGTTTCTGCAGCAGCTGACGGAAGTTCTCCTGCGTTTCTTCGAGAGCACTGTGGTATTCCGGTTCGTTCATGCAGGAGGCAAACTGCTTCTGTATCGTAAAGGCGTAATAGAACTGCATTGCGACAAAAGAGGATTCCCCGTTTCTGCCAAGGCGCAGGCAGTCGTTCCAGTCGGCATATAAACCGGCAGGCATACCGTGTGGGCCAAGACGGTCGAGTGAAAACTGGAGTGCCCGTTTCAGATGCTCATATACTGTTCCTTCGTCTCTGTCGGCAAACGGCACCGTTTCCTTCAGGAAGGCAATATCGCCGGTTTCCGCAATATATTTGTAAACCGTCGGAAACAGCCAGAGCGCATCATCTGCGCGATAGGCAGGATGACCGGTTTCACGGACATAGCTTTCCATCTCCGGCGTATCTTCCTGACCAGGCCGATGCGTGAATTTTACCAGCGGAAGTCCGCCGCCGTGATGAACCTGAGCAGATAACATGAACCGGAGTTTTTCCTTTGCGGTCTTCGGGTCAAGATGAATGATGCCCTGTATATCCTGAACGGTGTCCCGGTAGCCATAGCCGTTGCGCAGACCGCAGTAAACAAATGATGCGGCCCGTGACCAGAGAACGGTCATATAGCAGTTGTAGGCATTCCAGATATTGATCATTGTGTTGAATTCCGCGGAAGGGGTATGTACCTGAAGGGCAGCGAACCGTGATTCCCAGAGCGCTCTGAGCGTCTGAAGCTCGCTGTTTACAACCGGTTCCGGGTCGCGGTAGCGTTCGACAAGCTCCGCAGCTTCCGTATCTGATTTTCTGCCCAGTGTAAAGGCGAGCGATCCGGATTCTCCCGGCTGCAGTTCGATGACTGCGGAAAGCGCGCCGCAGCCGTATTCGTTGTAGTTCAGCGTATTGCCAAGATTCCCGGAGCTGACGCCGACAGGGTTTGCGTAGGTATGATAAGCGCCGAGAAATGCAGATTTATCACCGCAGTAAGAAGCGACCTCTGCACCGGAAAGCCCGAGAAAGCGTACTTCCAGATCATCTCCGGTACCTGCTTTTTTCTTCGACGCAAGATTCGGATGAACCATGTGAAGGATGCGGTTTTTGTGAAATTCAGTCTTTGTGACAAACCGGCTGTACTGCAGGTTCACGAGATCCTGCTCGTAATTGCTGTTGTTTGTGAATTCCGCATAGGATGTGACGGTAAGCGAACGGGGCTGATCCGACGTGTTGGTGAGCTTCAGAAACCAGACTTCATGTGCGGCCTGATCGGGGACGTAATAAAGCGCATGGGAGTGTATTCCGGCATAATCGGCGTCCATGGAGGTGTATCCCTGCCCGTGGCGGATTTCGATCCGGTATGAATCGAGCGGTTTTCCGACCGGCTGCCAGGAAGCAGACCAGAAATCTTCCGAATCATTGTCGCGGATATAAAGATAGCGTCCGGGTTCGTCGAAGGAGCTGAACTGATAGCGCAGAAGTCTTCCGTTTGCACCGGAGCGGACAAAACTGTATCCGCCGGCATTTGCGGAAATCAGTGCGCCGTATTCCGGCGAGCCGAGATAATTTGCCCAGGGAGCCGGGGTGTCCGGGCGGGTGATGACATACTCTCTGTTAAGGTCATCAAAATAACCGTATTGCATAATTGTTTATACCTTTCTTTTTCATCCTGTTTATCTTGACTCATTGTATGCCGGTTCCGGACGCTTTCTGCGAAGTATTTTCCGGAAACGTTTTCAAAATTCTTATTCGGGATGGGCGAAACGATGCATGTCAGAAGCGCTGTCTGAACAGACAATTCAGGTTCTGATATCTGTTGGAGTACGGAAGACGATTTGCTATAATACGTCTGTCTGAAGGTAAACGGAAGATCATTCATCAAGGAGGGTATATGAAGAAAAAGAATCTGGCATTAACCGGGATTTTTGCGCTTGCCGCAGTGCTCGGTTTTGCCAACTGTGCAAAGGGGATCAGCTCATCGCCTTCTCCTTCTGCGGGAGGGGACAGCGGATCGCTGTTTCAGGAAGGAACGTATGAAGCTCAGGCGGACGGATTCGGAGGGTCATCCAATCCGGTTCAGCTGAAAGTGACATTCTCCAAAGACAGAATTGAATCGATTGATTATACAGCGGACGGCGAAACGCCGACTGTGGGCGGAGCGGCAATTCCGCAGCTCGTGGAAAAAGTTCTGGATGCACAGTCGCCGAATATTGATATGGTCAGCGGAGCAACCATTACTTCAACCGCATTTATCACTGCGCTGAACGACTGCATTACACAGGCAGGCGCAGATCCTGCATCACTTGAATCAAAGGCTTCGGAAACAGTAGCAGAAGATATTGAAAAGACTGCGGATGTGGTTGTTGCGGGGGCTGGCGGAGCCGGCATGACCGCGGCGATTACGGCAGCGCAGGCTGGAAAGAGCGTGATCATTCTTGAAAAAGGTTCTGTCAGCGGCGGCAACTCCAGCTACGCAACCGGCGGTATGAATGCGGCAGAAACGCATTATCAGAAAGAACAGGGAATCGAAGATTCTGCCCAGCTCTATTTTGAAGATACGATGAAGGGCGGTCACGATCTGAATAATCCGGATCTTGTACATACCCTTGCGGATAATTCTTCGGCAGCGATCGACTGGCTCGATTCAATCGGCGCTCCGTTAAGCAACATCGGTCTTGCGGGAGGCGCTTCCGCAATGCGTCAACACCGTCCGGTCAATGACGAGGGCAAGATTCTCTCAGTCGGCTCTTATCTTGTTGAACATCTGACATCCACATGCAAGGAAGTCGGCGTAGAGATCATCTACAACGCCAAGGTGGATGAAGTGCTGATGGAAGACGGAAAGGCAGTCGGACTCCACGCAGTCGGAGCAGACGGCAACGAGATCGTCGTCAAAGCTCCGTCAGTTGTCATCGCAACCGGCGGATTCGGCTCCAATCCGGAACTGATTGTGAAATATCGTCCGGATCTTGAAGGTTATGTTTCAACCAATGCACCGACAATTACCGGTGATGCAATTGAATTCCTGCAGGCAGTCAATGCAGACTTCGTTGATCTTGAACAGATCCAGATTCATCCGACGGTCGTACAGTCCGACGGATCGCTGATCTCGGAATCACTGCGAGGAGACGGTGCAATTCTGATCAACAAGGAAGGCAAGCGCTTCTGCAACGAGATTCTCACACGCGATGTTGTTTCAGCTCATATCAACGAACAGCCGGGAAGCTATGCATGGCTGCTGGCTGACATGGGCATGAAGGCAGAATCAACCGTCATTGAAAAATACATCTCCAAGGGATACATGATCCAGTGTGATACTGTTGCGGATCTTGCAAAGCTGATGGAAGTGGATGAAGCAGTTCTGCAGGAAACAATTGACAAATGGACGGCAGCCTGCACGGCGGAGAAAGACGAAGAATTCGGCCGTGAGGGGTATCAGGCGCTTCTGACCGATATGTCTCATGCACCGTACTTCGCAGTGAAGATTGCACCGGGCATCCATCATACGATGGGCGGCGTTAAGATCAACACCGGAGCGGAAGTCGTCGGAACAGACGGAAATGTGATTCCGGGACTGTATGCGGCAGGTGAAGTGACCGGCGGTGTACATGGCGGAAATCGTCTCGGCGGAAATGCGGTAGCGGACTTCGTGGTATTTGGCCGGATTGCCGGAGAAAACGCTTCGAAATAACCGAAGTTCACAGGATTGCAGAAGGAAAGCAGGGGTATTCAGCTCCTGCTTTTTCTGTATGCCGGTATGGACTGGCAGGTTCTGGGGTTCAAACAGATCTGCAGAACCTGACGGAGCAGAGATAGTGTAATAAACACAAAAAAACAGAGATGTGTTTCATCTCTGTTTCTGATCCGTGCACCAGACAGGACTTGAACCTGCACGAATCTCTTCATACGCCCCTCAAGCGTACGTGTCTGCCATTCCACCACTGGTGCGTGCTCATTTATTATAACAGGCTTCTTCCATTCGTCAAATATTTATATATAATTTTTTCTATGAAATCAGAAAAAATGTTTTTCCATGCAGGATGTGCATTGCTTGCGCTCTCTTTAACAGCAGGGTGCAGGCCTGCAGAAGAGACAGTGATGCAGGCAGAGCCCTCTGCTTATCAGAAAGCACCAGCGCTTTCACTGCACAGTGATTATGTATATCTGATCGATGGGGATACAGGGCAGATTCTGATGGACAGAAATTCAGAATCCATGATGTATCCCGCAAGCATGACAAAGGTGATGACCTCGATCATTGCCCTGGAACATATACCGGATCCGGAAGATGTCGTTATTCCGGTAACGGATGAAATACTGGACGGACTTTATGAAGCCGGCGCAAACCGGGCTGGGTTTCTGCCGGGAGATGAACCGACTGCGCTGGACCATATCTATGGCGATCTGCTTCCCTCCGGTGCGGACTGCTCACGGGCGCTTGCGTTTCATGTGGCGGGGAATGAAGAAAAATTCGTTGACCTGATGAATGCCAAGGCAAAGGAACTCGGCATGGAACATACACATTACGTCAATACATCCGGGCTTCATGAAGATGATCATTACACCACATGCAGAGACATGATGACGCTGTATCAGTACTGCATGAAGAATCCGGAATTCATGAAAATCCTTTCCTCTGAAGATCATCTGTCCGTGCCGGTACTTCATTATCCGACCGGGCTTGGCATGACGAATTTTGTTCTGATGTACATCAATCAGGAACATCCGCAGTATGCGCATCATTATGAGATTCCGGGCTTTATTGCAGGAAAGAGCGGCTATACGATCGAAGGGCAGTATACGCTGGTGTCAAATGCGGACATCAGCGGAATGAATCTGATTCTGGTCAACGGACATGGCTATGTGGAACCGCACTATCCTGCCAGTATTGAGGATGCGGCGACAATTTACAACTGGTACCGGAGCCATTATGCGAAGATTACGGCTATCGAAGAAGGAGAATCGTTCGGAACGATCCGGGTGGAAAACGCATTCGGACCGGATGCGCATGTGATTGCGGCAGAAACGTGCATCGGCGACTTTCCGGTCGATGAGAACATGCATATTCATGTGAGCTATCCGGCATCGATCAATTACCCGGTGAAAAAAGGAGATAAGGTCGGAACAGCAGAAGTATATGATTATGACCGGCTTGTAAAGACGGTGGATCTTGTGATTTCCGAGGATAAGCCGATCAGTACCATGGGACGGATACAGAATCATCTGTATGTTCTGACCGGCGGCCGGGTTATGCTGGGACTTGCGATAATCATTCTTTCGATCGCAACGCTGATCTGTTTCGTTCTGCTTCTGGTTCTGAACGACCGGGAGAAACGGCGCAGAAAACGGAAGCGCAGGAAGCGGAATAAACACAGAACGAACGCGGCGGAGCGGATGGACGAGATGAGAGAGGAACCGGACTATCCGTACAGCCCGGAAGAAATGGACGAAATGCAGGATTATTATGAAGCGGAAGAGGAACCGGTAATGCCGTCTGATTCCGAAACAGCCGGATGGACCTCTGAAAACGGGTATGATCCTTCGCTGTACGGAGAACCGGAAGAGAAGGATGAGGATGGGCGCTGAAGCGGAAATAAGTGGTCATTGCGGCGGAAAGCGGCAGAGTGAGACGGAAGTGAAGCGGAAATCCGCATGAAACTGCGGGTTTCCGGTTGTCAAAAAAGAATGCGGACAATATAATGATTTAGTTTTGAGGGAAAAAGATATGGACTATCAGAAGATTATTAATATCGCGGTGATTGCGCACGTCGACGCAGGAAAATCGACGCTTGTCGATGCATTTCTGAAACAGAGTCATGTGTTCAAGGACAATGAGAAGGTCGTTGACTGCGTGATGGATTCCAATGCGCTGGAACGGGAGCGCGGTATAACCATATATTCCAAGAACTGCTCCGTGACGTATAAGGACTATAAGATCAATATTGTGGATACGCCGGGGCATGCGGATTTTTCCTCGGAAGTAGAACGGATTATCCGTACGGTCGATACGGTGATTCTTCTGGTTGATTCCAGTGAAGGTCCGATGCCGCAGACGCGGTTTGTTCTTCAGAAGAGTCTTGAGATCGGTCTTCGTCCGATTCTTCTGATCAATAAGATGGATAAGCCGGATCAGAGAGCGGATGAGGTCATTGATGAAGTTTATGATCTGTTCCTTGATCTCAACGCAGCAGATGATCAGCTGGATTTTCCGATCCTTTATGGCGTAGCGCGGCAGGGAATCGTCCGCTATGACTGGAATGAAGATACCAACGAGGATATCGCCCCGCTGTTTGAAACAATTATTCACCACACCCAGGCTTATCCGAATCTGATGGATGAGCCGGTTCAGATGCAGGTATGTGCGCTTGCGTATGATGATTATATCGGCCGTCTCGGAATCGGACGCATCTATTCCGGTGTTCTGAAGGAAGCTTCCGTTTATGAAGTATGCAACAGATCGGGAAAAACCGGCAAAGGGAAGACCAATCAGATTTTTGTCTACAAGGGACTCAGCCGGGTAGCGGTGCCGGAAGCGCAATGCGGAGAAATTGTCATGATTTCTGGTATTCCCGATATTTCCATCGGAGATACCCTCTGTCCGGAAGGCGCTGCAGATCCGATGCCGATCATCCGGATCGAAGAGCCGACTCTTTCCATGAATTTCATGGTCAATGACAGTCCGTTTGCCGGGCAGACCGGTAAGTTTGTCACGTCACGGAATATCCGTGAACGTCTGGAAAAAGAGCTTGAGGTCAATGTTGGTCTTAAGGTGGAAGAAACAGATTCCACCGATACCTTCAAAGTCAGCGGACGCGGTGAACTGCATCTCACGATCCTGCTGGAACAGATGCGGCGGGAAGGCTATGAAATCGCTGTTTCAAGACCGGAAGTCATCCTGAAAAAGATTGACGGGGTAACCTGTGAACCGATTGAGGAAGTCGTCTGCGATGTGCCGAATGAATACAGCGGAACGGTGATTTCAGCGCTGAATATCCGCAAGGGCATGCTGCAGAACATGGAAGATGAGGGCTCCTATACCCGCATCACCTATACAGTGCCGACCCGCGGACTGATCGGATACCGCAGTGATTTCATCAATACCACACACGGTGAGGGCACGATGGTGCAGCGGCTGAACGGATATGAACCCTGGAAGGGAGAGATTCCGCAGCGTGAAAACGGTGCACTGATCTCAACGGAGACCGGCGGCGCTATGACCTATGCGCTCTGGAATATTCAGGAGCGCGGTCAGCTGTTCATCGGTGCGCAGACACCGGTCTATGAGGGAATGATCATCGGCGTATCAGCAAAAAACAAGGATATGACGGTCAATCCGATCAAAAACAAGAAGATGACGGCTGTCCGTTCCACCGGAAACGATGAAGCGATGAAACTTGTACCGCCGCGCATTCTCACACTGGAACAGGCGATTGAATTCATCAATGATGATGAGCTGGTCGAAATCACGCCGACCGATATCCGCGTCCGCAAGAAATATCTGACAATGATCGACCGCCGCCGGCATGCCCGTGAACTCGGCAAGCTGGAAGACGAAGAAAGCGACTGAGAAAGAACGGAAAAAACACGCAGCAGCGTGTTTTTTATATGATATCTGTGTTCTGAAATCCGGAAAGAGCAGGCTGTAAAAACGATCAGGATTCAAAAACCCTGCATCCTCCTGCGTAAGCCCCACTAGATTATTCTATCAGATAATTCGCTGAATGTAAGGGCTTTCAATTATTCCGGAAATCGATTATCTATTAAGTACAGAAGGATGACATCAGAACTCCGGGAGGTAATACATGGGACCGGGAATTTCGAAAGGCAGCGCCATCTGAGGATGAGCCTGCAATAAAAAACAGAAAAGTCTGTCAGTACGGTACAGGTGGTCCAGAAACCTGAAACTGAGGTTCCGGACATTTCGCGGAAAGGATGCTTGAGGAAGGACATGCTCCATCCGGGCAGGAATTTCGGGAATGATCCGGCAAGCTCACACGGTCTGTTTCAGATAACAGATGAATGCGGAAATGCCTGTTCTGAACAATACCTCCTTATCACTGTAACTCAGAATCGGGTCAGGTTTACGAAGGGACACAAACAGGCTAGGACTGATCAGACGGAATGAGAAGAAAAGGGATCTGCCGACGTGCAGGTCTCTTTTTTGAGCAGATTGATTACGGAGTGTGAAGCTGTTCTGTGAATCGTGATCAGAGTATTTTTTGAGTTTTCGCTCCGTCTTTTGCTGGGGGAATATCGAATGCCATGTTATACTTTTAACAAAGTAAAGGAGACGCATAATGAAGTGCGCAATTTTTCTTGCGAAAGGCTTTGAGGACTGCGAGGCACTGATCACAATCGATATGCTGCGGCGGGCAGGGGTGCCTGTGGATTCCGTATCGATCAGTGATGATCTTCTGGTGGAAACCTCGCATGGCGTGAAGCTCTACGCGGATAAAAAATGGAAGGAGATCATTCCTTCGGACTATGATGTTCTGATTCTGCCGGGAGGCAAAGCCGGGACGATGAACATCGAATCATTTCAGCCTCTGAAAGATGCCCTATGTGATCATTTCAGCAGCGGAAAACTGACCTGCGCGATCTGCGCTGCACCGTCAGTGCTTGGTCATCTCGGTATTCTGAAAGAGAAACACTACACCTGCTTTCCGGATTTTGCCAGTGATTCCTATGGGGGAATCTATGAAAATGAACTTGCGGTGGAAGACGGAACGGTCATTACCGGCCGGGGAATGGGAGCGACCATTGAATTTGCCCGTCTGATCATCCGCCGGCTTACCGATGAATCCGTAATGCGGAAACTGGAATACGGCATGCAGTATGAGCACAGCTTCCGGACTGCCGGAAAACCCGAATAAGTCATAATCAGAAAAGGAGAACATTATTATGGCCAACATGTTCAGTCATGAATCAAGACAGTTTAAATTTGATATTCTTGTGAATATCTGCCGTCAGGCGTTCGAAGGGGATGTTGTTGAAGACGACGTGCAGTCCTATGCGAGAAATCTGGTATCACTGGAAGGACCGCGCTACCGCTGCTGCGTTTACAAGGAGCGGGAAGTGCTCCGTCAGAGAGTCCGTCTTGCGATGGGCAAAATGGCACGGGAAGACATTGAACCGAATCCCCGCCAGATCATTCACGTGATCGACGCCGCATGCGACGGCTGCTCCATCAAAAAGATTCTTGTGACAGACAACTGCCGCAAATGCATGGCAAAGTCGTGTCTGGCAGCCTGCCGCTTCGGAGCGATTCATATCGGTACACAGCGCAGTGAGATCGACTACACCAAGTGCAAGGAGTGCGGTTCCTGCGCAAGAGCATGCCCGTACAGCGCAATTGTCGTCACGGAACGCCCGTGCTATGCACATTGCCCGGTTCAGGCAATCAGCTGGGACAGCAATAATATTGCGGTGATCGATGAAAAGAAATGCATCAACTGCGGTCAGTGTGAGAATGCATGCCCGTTCGGTGCAATTGAAGATGTATCCTGGGTTGTTCCGGTAATCAAGGCAATCCGCATGGGTGCCGAAGTCTATGCGGTCGTAGCGCCTTCCATTCAGGGGCAGTTTGAAAATACCACGCTGCCTCAGATTCTCAAGAGTGTTGAGATGCTTGGCTTTACCAGGTGCGAGGAAGTCGCAATCGGCGCGGATGCGGTTGCGGAATTTGAATATCAGGAACTTGCGGAGCATAAGAAGACCGGTGCTCCGATGACAACGTCCTGCTGCCCGGGATTTGTCAATATGCTGAAGATTCATTTCCCGAAGCTGTATTCGGAAAACAAATCCTCCACAGTTACACCGATGGAAGCGATTGCCCGCCGGATCAAGAAGGAACATCCGGATGCCGGTGTCGTCTTTATCGGACCGTGCCTTGCAAAGAAGCAGGAAGCGATGGAAGACTACAGTGTTGTCGATTATGTTCTGACCTATGAAGAACTTGCGGCCATGCTGATCTCACAGGGAATCAATCCGGAAGATGTGGAAGCGACTGAAGCGGAATATCCTTCTGTCTATGGCCGTAACTTTGCATTCAGCGGCGGCGTTGCACAGGCAGTCGCCGAAGCGGCAAAAGAGCACGGAGATGGTCCGTATACGGCATTTATGGCCAATGGTGCGGCGGAATGCAAGAAGCAGCTGCAGATCATGCTGGCGGGGAAATTCCAGTTTGATATCCTCGAAGGAATGTGCTGCCCGGGCGGATGCATTGCCGGCCCCGGAACGATTTCTGATCCGGTTTCCGTCAAGGGACGCATGGCAAAGGAAAATCTGACGCACGATAAGAAGACAATTCAGAAGTCACTCGAGATCTTCTCGTTTGACGGCGTTGACATGGAAGTTGGAAAACACGCAGAGTGAGCTGCGGAATTGTTTGAAGGAGAAAACATATGGTGAATGTAGAAATTTGCATTGGCAGTGCATGTTATGTCAAGGGTTCCAGTCAGGTCGTCAATGACCTGAACGCGCTGATTGAAGAGCACAAGTGGGGCGATAAGATTGCGGTAAAAGGTTCTTTCTGCATGAAGGCATGTCAGAATCATATCGGACTCGGTATCCGGATCAACGGCCGTCAGATTGAACAGGTGACTGCTCAGAACGCAAGAGAGGTTCTCGAGCGTGAGCTGAGTGCGGCTCTGGCATGAACAGGCGGAACGAGTTCATCCGGCTCGAGCAGGGACATTGCCATAACTGCCTTCGGTGTGTCCGCGCCTGCCCGACCAACGCGATGACTTATCTTCATAACCGTCCCACCATCATTGAAGAGGAGTGCATCCTCTGCGGACGGTGCTACAGTGTATGCCCGCATGACGCAAAGGCGGTCATCTCCGATTTTGACCGTGTCAGAGGGTGGCTGAATCAGAAAGAGGAAGTCATTATCAGTGCTGCGCCGAGCTTCGCTGCGGTATGGCCGCACTTCTCTGCACTTGCGAAGATTCTTGAAAACCGCGGGTTCTCTGCTGTCCGTGAGACGGCGGAGGGAGCGAAAGAAGTCACAAAGGCATTCAAGAACCTGATCGATAAAGGAACGATGGAGAACATCATCACGACCTGCTGCCCGGCAGTCAACGCTCTGATCGAGAAGGAATACGGGGAACTGACGCCGTATATGGCGCCGATTGTATCCCCGATGATTGCCCACGGAAGAATGCTGAAACAGGAACATCCGAATGCCCGAGTGGTATTTCTTTCACCATGTATCGCAAAGTTCCGGGAAATCCGCGATGAGCGGTTTTCCGGAGCAATTGATGCATGCATCGGCATGGAAGAGCTGATCCAGTGGATTGAAGGAACGCTGAAGGAAGAGGAAACCGAAGCGTGGAATGATTTCGAGGGCTCGATTGCCCGTCTTTATCCGACTCCGGGCGGGATTCTGAACTGCATTGAACATGATAATCTCGAATACAAATATATCGATGTAGAAGGAGTGGATCGGATCAAGCAGGTGCTTGAGGCAATGAAAGACGGTACGCTGAAGGGGTATTTTGCGGAAATGTCTGCCTGCATCGGTTCCTGTATGGGCGGTCCGCTGCTGTCTCATTTCAAGCACAATGAATGGCTTGGCCAGTCTGTGATCCGTGAGAATGTCGATATGAAGGCAAAGATCTCCGGCGGAGAAACAGCAGTTGATCTCAGTGCTGAGTGGAAGCCGGAAGATATCTGGCGTCCGAAGCATACCGAAGAAGAGATTCAGGCAGAGATGATCCGGCTTGGCAAAGTAAGCCGCGATAAGATTCATGACTGCGGTGCCTGCGGTTATGAGACCTGCCGCCTGAAGGCGATTGCAGTGCTTGACGGC
>JAFYGX010000159.1 GCA_017543025.1 Solobacterium sp. | reverse complement strand
TTTTTCACAACGATCAAGCAGCATGGTGCGCTGCTTGCCAAGGGACGGCTTGCCGGAATCTCATTTGACACGCTGTTCACAGACGGTCTGTATGAACGGCTTGGCAGACATGCGCTTGATAAGGCGAAGGAGATCCGGAAATCGCTCCGGGAAAACAACTGGCAGTTCTTCTTTGAGACACCGACGAATCAGATTTTTGTCGTCGTAGATAACGAGACGCTGAAGGAACTGGATAAGGAAGTTGTGTACAGTTACTGGGAACCGTTTGATGAAACGCACACGGTGATCCGATTTGCGACAAGCTGGGCAACTTCCGAAGAAGATACGGAAGCGCTGAAGAAGCTCATTGAGAAATACGGAAACGCATGATCAGAAAGTGATGAAGGAAAAAATGCAGGATTGGGGACGTGATCCTGCTTTTCATATTGTTTCGCACGGATAAAAATATTATTATGTAAAAAATATACACTTCAAAATAAGCCTCAAATAAGCATTCATCTGCACACACTAAAGGAGCTCAGAACTCATCGGGATCGAGAAATGGCTGCGGTAATACACATTGAAATAAATCTGATGTGCCTGTTTATTCTTTTTCTTATTGCCCATCAGAGCAGAAAAAATGTCAATCAGCAGATGAAGAACGTTCTGTTCCGGAATGTTGTTTACGCGCTGATTCTGGCTTTGATACTGGACACGCTGTGGATTGCGATCGACGGACACATGTTTCCCGGCGCAATTCAGCTGAATCTCATTCTGAACGGGGTATTTCTCGGGCTCGGTGTACTTATCGGATGCATGTGGTATCTGTATGTTCTGGATACCCTGGAATATGAGCTGACAAAAACACTCACAGCAGTGGTTCTGGCGCCGGGATACATATTTCTTGCGCTGAATATCATCTCAATCTGGACCGGATGGATCTTTTATGTCGACGCGCATAATGTTTATGTACGCGGACCGCTGTTCTGGGTTCAGTCCGCTGCGGCGGTGTCTGCACTGCTGGTTTCCCTGTTTCATATCGTGATCGCATTACTCTTTGAGAAAAACGCTGCCCGGCGGAAAAAGGAGCTTGCGCTTCTCCGCTTTTATATTATTCCGGTAATCGGCACCCTCGCGACGCTGCCATACTCGGGAATGCCCGGCACCTGGACATGTGCTACCATTTCGGTCGTCATGATGTACATTGAAGACCAGGATCTTGCGATCGTAACAGACGGACTTACGGGACTGAATAACCGGAAAAATCTTGATACTGTGTTTGAGGAGTATTCCCGTCAGGATAGTGAGCAGAAACACCTCTATCTGTTCATGATCGATCTTGATGACTTCAAGGAAATCAACGACACAATGGGACACTCTGCAGGAGATCACGTTCTTGTGGAAGCTGCAGGACTGATCCGCCGCTCCGCCGCCGGTATTCAGGCGGTGGTAATGCGGTACGGAGGAGATGAGTTCCTGATCATGGGATTTTTCCCGGATGATGCAGCTGCCGCTCAGTATAAAGCGCGGATACAGGGGTCATTTAAAACCTGGAACCGCGAGCACGATCTGCCGTTCCGGCTTGACGCAAGCATCGGCTATGATGCATACCGGAAAGGGGAATCCCTGAAGGAGTTCATACAGGAAGCGGACAAGATGCTGTATACAGACAAGCGTGAACATAAAAACGCGAAAAACAGTTACGCAGTATAAATAAAACGGAAGCGGTGCGGTACAGTATCGCTTTTCATTCGGAGGAAAAGAAAAGACAGCTCTGCAAGGCTGTGATGCAGGAAACGGCATTGCATAAAGGCTGTCTTTTTCAAATGATTATTTCTTTGTGTAATCGTAGAATCCCTTACCGGCATTGATTCCGGTTTCACCGCGGTCGATCTTTTCCTTGAGCAGTTTGCCCATGCGGTTTTCGAGGGTTCCTTCCTGCTGCGCAGCGGGTTTCATCTGGTTGATGTTATAGGCGGTTTCAAGGCCGACGATATCAAGGATCTCAAACGGTCCCTTCGGCGCGCCGGTCGCAAGCCGCCAGGTAAGATCGATCGTCTCCGGCTCTGCGACGCCGTTTGCCCATAATGCCTGCGCAGAAGAGAGGAACGGCACCAGCATCGAGTTGAGAATATAGCCCGGCTGCTCCTTGTGAAGCTGCAGGGGAACCATACCGATGGAATCGGCGAAGCGGACCACTTCATCGTATGCAGCCTGACCGGTTCCCGGGTGTCCCATGACTTCAGCGGTATTGTTCTTCCAGATCGTATTTGCGAAATGGAGGGAAAGATACTTCTCCGGACGTCCGGTATATTCCGCAAACATGCTGGGGAGAAGGGTGGAGGAGTTTGTGACGAGAATCGTTTCGGGATCGAGAAGATCACGGAACTGTTTGTATACCTCTGTCTTTGCCTGCGGGTCTTCCGACATCGATTCGATCACGATATAGGCATCTTTGACTGCTGCAGCTTTATCAAGCTCAATATGGATGCAGTTTTTCAGATTGGCTTCGCCCTTGGCATAAAGTTCCGCAAGGCTCTCCGCTGTCGCATTGTCCCAGTCTTTGATCAGTCCCTTGGGATACAGGAAGCGGCCCATCGGGCTGCCGACCAGGGCGGAAGCCTGTTTGAGATCTTCCAGCATCATGTTTGTATAGCGTTCGATCTTGGGCTGCGTTCTTCCGATCGATCCTTCCGAACGAAGCCAGAATGTGGTGTCATAACCGTAGTAGGCGCACATCAGACCGATCTGCGTTCCGAGGACGCCGCCGCCGAGAACTGTAACTTTTCTGTTGTTCATATATATTTTTCTCCTTATCTGAATTGTAGTGAGTTTTGCGTCCGGTTTCCAAACATATACCCTTTTTGAAGCGAGATTTTC
>JAFYGX010000158.1 GCA_017543025.1 Solobacterium sp. | reverse complement strand
GAGCTTTCAGGAATGAACTAACGGACCGCCAAGCCCAGCGTTAATTCATTCCTGAAAGGTTCCTGGTGTTCCCTTTCTAGAACGAATTAATTATAGGCTTTACACACCCGATTTACCAACGCAGTGCAAATGAGGACTTTTGTTAAAATCAAATATCTTATACCACGTATCATTACGCGCCACAATATTCACAGTAACATCTTTATCCCTCGCAACTGCACGTGAAAACAGTGAAGGGCCGGAAAAGGTCTCCTGGTGAACAGTACGGTTATACTGATCTGTTTTCCATAAACTCGCAGCATAGAGCCCTGCAATCATCAGCAGCGCGGCAATAAACGCGATCCTCGCTTTTGTTCGATCCTGTATCTTCTTCATTTATGGGATATTATAAAAGCATGTTCACCATCTTCTCAGCAATAAATCAATCAAAATCCAAGAAATTTCACTATTTCCGGATGTCATGCGTTACATACATGAATGCATCCAGCCCTCCGGCAGAAAAAAGCGTATTCCCGTTGCATCAGCATCAGGTATACGCTTTCTGATGAGTTATTTCTGAACACTCTCCATCAATCTGCTTTCGCTGCAGTTTCAGCTCAGTCGCAGAACCATACAGCAGAACAGATGCCGGTATGCAGGCTTATCCTTTGACAGCGCCGGAGGTAACACCCTCAACAATGTAGCGCTGCAGGAAAATGTAGAGAATGAGAATCGGCAGCATGGCAAGCAGAAGAGCAGCCATGATCAGACCGATATCCGTGGAATACGTTCCGTAAAATGCCTGCGTAGCGATCGGAATCGTATAGAGCGTCTTTTTCTTGAGAACAAGGCTGGGAAGGAGATAGTCGTTCCAGTAAGCCATCGCATTGATGATGCCTACCGTTGCGATCGTTGGCTTGAGCAGAGGGAATACGATCTGCCAGAAAGTCTGCCAGCGGCTGCAGCCGTCAATCGTCGCAGCTTCTTCAAGATCAAGCGGAATATTTGTCTTGATCGAACCATGGAACATGAACACCGCCATTGAGGTCGAGAAGCCGACATGCATCAGAATCAGGGTGAGACGATGATTCAGAATCGGACCGTAAACGGATACCAGCGGTACCATGAGAACCTGAAACGGAATGACCATTGAGGCAATCATCAGAGAGAAGATGAACGTGCAGATCTTCCACCCTTCATTTCGAACGATGACAAACGCTGTCATGGCGGAAACAAGAATCGTTAGAATCGTCGCACTGACTGTGATGATCAGCGAGTTTGTGAAAACAGTGGTGAAATTCATCTTCTTCATGGCTTCCGGGAAGTTTTTCAGCGTGAAGCCATGTGCACCGATGAGTGCAAGCGGATCAGAAGTGATGTCGCCCTTTGTCTTGAATACATTGATGATGACAAGGAAGAACGGGAAGATAAACGCAAGGAATAACAGCAGAAGAACAACCCACATAATGGCATGAGATATTTTCTTCGTTCTTGCGGCTTTTTCATTCTCTGACATTACGCTTCAACCTCCCCTCTCTTTCCGATCATGACCTGAGTAACGCCGACGATCGCGCAAACCACAAAGAGGATTACCGCCTCCGACTGACCGAGACCATAGTTCTTGTAGGTAAATGCCTGGTTATAGACATGCATCGCTGCCATCGTGGATGAGTTGAACGGTTCGCCGTTTGTCAAAGACAGGTTCACATCGTAAACAACGAAGCAGCGGGTGATGCTGAGGAAGATGCACTGAACGAAGCTTGAGCGCATCAGCGGGATAATGACGTGACGCATCGACTGCGAGGAATTGCAGCCGTCGATTGATGCGGCTTCCTGTACGTCTTTCGAAACACTCATGAAGCCGGCAACATAGATCAGCATCATATATCCGGCATACTGCCAGACGGACACCAGAATCAGACAGAACATGGCGCCGTTTGTTGTGCCAAGCAATGACGGGGAATTGAAGATCGCAACAAATGCCCGGTTAAAGACGAATTTCCAGACATAACCAAGAACGATACCGCCGATGAGGTTCGGAACAAAGAAACCTGCGCGGAAGAAATTCTGACCCTTGATCCCCTGCGTTACCAGATACGCGAGCGCAAATGCAACAATGTTGATCAGGACAACCGCAAAGACGGAATAGATCACTGTCCGGCCCATTGCCTTCCAGTAGTCTGCGTCCGCAAATGCACTTGCAAAGTTCTGCAGTCCGACAAACGTCTTCGTTGCACTGACACCGTCCCAGCTGGTCATTGTGAGATAAAAACCGTAAATAAACGGAACAATTACTACAGCCAGAAACAGAATCGTTCCCGGACCTGCAAACATCAGGTACTGTTTAATCTTGTAGGAAAGCTCATTTTGTTTCATAGATATCACTCATTCCAATCTATCTCTAATAGCTGAAAGTAAGAGAAGGAGGACGCTTCCAAGCGATCAGACGTCCTCCTCAGAATACATGTACTAATTATTCTCAGCCTGATTCAATACTCAGTGAGCACCGACTTCTGCTGTAGCCCAGTAAGCTGTGATCTCATCTGCGAAACCGGCACGGTCAACCTGACCTGCGAGATACTTCTGGAAGGAAGCACCGCACTTTGCATAATGATCATCCGGCAGGTAGTTATAGTTGCTGATCATAGCGCCCTTGTCAGCGTACTGCTTGACGGAAGCACCGAGCGGATCTGTAACCTGGAGTGTGATGTTGGAGTATGCAGGAACAAGTGCACACTGATTAACGATGAAGTCCTGTCCTTCCGGATCATTTACGAGCCAGTTCAGGAAGTCTTTCGCTGCCTGAGCCTGTGCTTCAGATGTCTTGGAAGAAGAGTCGATGAAGAAGTACTTGGATCCGCCGCCTACGAGCTTGTCGCTGGAACCGTCACCGGAGTTGTTCGGAACCGGCATCATGCCCATGTTGTCTGTGTAGTCATAAGCATTGATAACGGACCAGTCCCAGTTACCGCCGAACATGAATGCGATTTCGCCTTCAGCGAGCTTCTGTTCTGTAACCTCACGCTCTGCGGAGATTGCTGCGTCCTTAGCATAGTTGTTGTTCTTGAGGACATCGAATGTATCCATCATTTCGTTGAACTTCTTGTCTTCGATCAGCTTGATGGAGCCATCTTTGATTCCGGCGATGAATGCATCCGGATCATCGTGCTGCTCATAAACTTCTGCAAGGAAATGCGCAGCGAGAGACCAGTCTTCCTTCATGACACCGGTCGGGTTTTCCATGCCGCCCTTGATGCATTCATCAACGAGCTTCTGGAAGTCATCCGTTGTCTTAATGGAGGTCGGATCAAATGTCTTTCCTGTAGCTTCTTCGATTGCATTGCCGTTATAGATGATGCCGCGTGCTTCTACGCAGACAGGGAATCCATAGGTCTTGCCGTCAATCGCAATTGCCTGTGTGGTGTTCTTGACCCAGTCCTGGTCAGAGAGATCAAGCGCATGATCTTTCGCAAGGGAGTAGATATCCTTCGCATCGACCATGGAAATTGTGTAAGGGTCATCAGATGCATAACGTGTGGAGAGATGAGCCGCAACTGTATCGGAGGAGTAGTAAACTTCAACCTTTACCCCTTTTTCCTCAGAATACTTTTCAGCCATTTCTTCCATCTGGCTCTGAATCTCCATCTTGGAGTTGAAGATGGTGATCTCTACCGGTCCGGAAGAAGCAGTTCCTCCTCCGTTTGAACCAGTATCGCCGCCGGTAGTAGTTGTTGTGGTTGTACTTGTGCCGCTGCCGCAGGCTGCCAGGGAGCATCCCAGAACCAGAGGCAGTACAGACGTAATAAGTTTGTTTTTCATTTTTCTTTCCTTTCTTTCCCTAGCTTTCCCGATCTGATAGCGCTTTCATGCCATTGACTCAATCTGAACTCCGGACAAAACAGCCCGGACAAACAACTGACAAGCATTCCTGTATCGCTCGGAAAACCTATAGCAAAAGGATATATGATAGCTGATTAAGTGTCAACGACACCCAAAATAGTTGACATCATACAATATTTTCCTTATTTTGTATAATAATATGCCTGTATTTTGCATGAATTCGAAATATAACACTGGTTTTTTGTTTTGCTTCATTGATTTTACAGAATATTTATTTTCATTTTCATTTTCGCCGTACCAGTTCGGTTCATTCTCCTCAGAACAGAAAAACCGTTCTGAAAAAGAGCAGCAGAACATATCTTTACTGAATGGCTATCTGAAAAAAGACACCGGACTTCAGCCATGAATATAAACTGGTCCCGTGTCTTCCGGTTATGTAATCTGTACCTTCTTTTCCCCGCTCCGGCACAACTGCCCGAAAGGAGTACGCATGGCATTACGCAGTCCCGTTCAGCTTTGATCCTTCTCTATAAAATGCAGAATGACCGCCGGATAATCGCCGAATGGCTGCGGCAGGGAATAACCGCCGTACATCAGTGCCGCCCCGGAGAACGTTTCCTTACTGCCTTCGAGATAATAGATCCCTTCCGGTTTCAGACCGCGCAGCCTGAGATACGGGAACGCAGCGTTTGCCTCCACATCTGTGAAAACCACAGAGGCCATAGCCTGTGAACGATCGGGAAGCACAAACTCCCAGGCTGTAAACTGTGACTCTGTCTCCGCATGGTCCAGACGATAATAATCGCCTTCACGGATCAGCGCGTCATATCGATGGAAGAGTTCAATCTGTTCCCGGATGGCAGTCTTCTCTTCTTCATTCAGTTTCCGGGGATCCAGCTCATAGCCGAAGGTTCCGGAAAGTGCAACAGTTCCTCTGGTCCCGAATGGCGTGATACGCCCGGTCTGATGATTCGGCACTGCCGAGACATGGCTGCCCATCGTGCTCGCCGGATACCCGTAGGAAGTGCCTTTCTGAATCTTCAGACGCTGAATGGCATCCGTATCATCCGAGCACCAGATCTGCGGGCAGTAGAACAGCATTCCGGCATCAAACCGCCCGCCGCCGCCTGCACAGCCTTCAATCATCACATCCGGATGCGTTCTGTTCAGTCGCTCCAGCAGCGCATATGTTCCAAGCACAAACCGATGAGCCGTCTCTCCCTGGCGCTCCGGCGGCAGTGCATGAGAGTAGAAATTGGCAACAGGACGGTTGAAATCCCATTTCAGATAGGAAACCGGTGCTTCCGTCAGCAGCTTATCAATTGCAGAAAACAGATAATCCTGCACATCCTGCCGACCCATATCCAGCACCAGCTGATTGCGTGCAATCATCGGAAGCCGATCCGGATCACAGAGTGCCCACTCCGGATGCGCACGGTAAAGCGCTGATTTTTCATTCACCATTTCCGGTTCAATCCAGAGTCCGAACTTCAGTCCCATCTCCGTCAGTCTGCGTCCGAGATATTCCAGTCCGCCCGGCAGAATGGTTTCATTGGCATACCAGTCCCCAAGGCCGGCATCATCCGTTCGCCTGTCTGAGAACCAGCCGTCATCCAGTACGAAGAGATCAACACCGAGTTCCTTCGCCTGGGCAGCGATGCCGAGAAGTTTCTCCGCTGTAAAATCAAAATACGTCGCTTCCCAGTTATTGATGAGCACCGGCCGTTTACGATGCCGGAACATCGGCGGCAGTACATTTTCCCGGATGATGCGGTGATAGTGCTGACTCAGATCATTAAAGCCATCTGCAGTGTACGAAAGGATCACCTCCGGTGTCCAGAACTGTTCACCCGGCGAAAGCTTCCAGGAAAAACCGTCTTCGCTGACGCCCATTACGATTCTTGCACTTCCGGCCTGATCAAGCTCCGCTTCTGCCTTATGGTTTCCGGACCACGCAAGCATGAAGCCATAGCAGTCTCCTTTATCCTCATCTGCAGTGCGGTCGCAGAGAATCACAAACGGATTATGGTGATGACTGCTCATGCCGCGTGAAGATCCGATTGAAATCACACTGTGTCCAAGCGGTACACGCTCTCTCTGCCGTTCCATGCAGTGGCGTCCTTCAAAATGAATCAGATCCCAGTTTCCGTAGGGAAAATCCACGCAGACACTCGCCGCTTTTTCCAGCATGATATCCGATTCGCTTTCATTCATCAGACGAGCTGCCCGGCAGATAATATCTTCTCTGGCAAATACGCTGTAATAAAGCCCGACTGTCAGTCCTGCTGTTTTATCCTCCAGCCAGAGAACCAGCGTATCGCATTCGCTGCCTCCCTGTCTGACATGCGGAAGATGATCCGGCACATACTTTCCGGACAGTATTTCATGGCGTACATAACGCAGTTCTCCCGTCCGGCTTCCATTGGACAGCACGGTTTTCAGGGAAGGCGTGCGATAATCTCCCATGCCGAAACAGCTGTACTCCTGCGGAAGTGTATCCAGGGAAAACGTACGGTCTTCACTGCATTCATACGGGTTGCCGGAAAATCCCCGGTCCGCATAGCGGCTGAGATAATCCATGCAGGTATTTCCCACCGGTCTTCCATAATAAAGATGCTGGAGTATTCCGAGCCGGGAAATCTTCATCTGATAGCAGGAATGCTGTGTTTCCAGCACAAACAGTTTTTGTTTCTCATCATAACGGATGCTCATAGGGTCCCTCTTTTTCCAATTTTCTTTTCATACGTTTCGTCCCATCATCCCGTAAAAACGATATCTGCTCTGATTTCTCCTGCGGTTTCTGACAGTTCCAGACGTATGTATCACAGCTTCTGTGATTACTTATTTCGCTTGTTCTTATTGTAATGAATTCGCCGGTGAATCACCATTTCTATTTTCTGTCACACTAGCTGCCAGCTTCCGGGAAACAGCCGGTACCGATACCGGCTATGACCGAACCATCCCTGCTGTTCTGCGGGCACCGTTGTCACTCCGCCGCATAAAAAGGCAGTGTATTCAGGTCTATGCCAGCTTTCATCCCCCGGCCTCACAGATCTCACAAAAATCTGCCGGGCTTTTCTCTGTCTGTTCTCTTCCGGTTCCATATTACCGCTTTTCCAAACGGATCTTCATAAATTTCTCAGCTGCAGTACACTTTCTTGCTTCATATTATTTTCTCTGCACAGGCAAAGAACAGCCAGGATTCCATCCACAAGGCATCGCCTTGTACCCTTCCGTGAAAACCAGCGCGTCTCTTTTCGCTGCACATGTAAAAAGAGACAGATGACTCCAGCAGCAATACGCTGTTTTCTGTCTCTTCGAAGCGGTAATCATTCTGCCTGTCAGCACCCGTGCCGAGGCGTTACTGCGTCACTTCCGCGATTACTTCGTCAAGCATTTCATCCGGCATATATCCGGGCATATACCCAAGGAAATTGCCATCGCTTTTTATAATGAACGTCGTCGGATAGGAACTGATGCCGTACATGCCCGAAACCTGAAAATCCGAATCATAGAGGATCGGCAGACTGTAGCCGGCTTCCTTCATATACTGTTCCACATAATCGATATCGCCTTCTCCGTTGAAGCCCGGAGCCGCAATCAGCACTACCTGCACCCTGCCTTCATCGTGAATCCGCTGCAGGGAAGGGAGCTCTTCATTGCAGTAACCGCACCAGGTGCCAAAGAAATTGAGCAAAACCGGCTTCCCGTTATAATCCGTAAGCCGGTGTTCCGTTCCGTCCTTATCTTTCAGTGCAAAATCATATTTCTGCGAATCAGAAGCACCGTCATCTTCTGCTATGGCTGCAGTTTCGCTCTCCGCAGAAGCGGTATTATCCGCTGCCGGCTCATTGCTCACCACAACCGGTTCAGCAGCCGCCTGTCTCTGCAGCGCGAGGATGGAATGATTCGCCTGAAACAGCATGTAAATACCCATACATGCGACAACCGCTCCGCCGATGATTCCCGTCCATTTCACAATACCGGCATGCTTTTTCAGCCACGCCAGAATTGTATCTGTAAACAGTCCGGTAATCAGAAACGGAATCACAAAGCCAAGGCCATATGCAAGAATATACAGACTCCCCTGAGCCGCAGATGAGGCGGACGCGGAAGCCACCATCGCCGACGCAAGCAGCGGTCCGATGCACGGGCTCCAGGCAAAGCTGAAGAAAAAGCCGAGCAGGTATGCCTGCAGTGGGCTTGATTTGCCCGGTTTCACCCCCGGAATCCGATAGTCTTTTTCCAGAAACGGAACCCGGATCACGCCAAGCATCATCATACCGAACAGCAGAAGAAGAAATCCCCCGGCAAGCTGAAACTGAAGTGTATGGCGCTGAAAAAAGAGCCGCAATGCGGAACTGCCAAGAGCGGCAATCAGAAATACGGTGCAGATGCCGAGCACAAAGCACACCGTAAGGAGAAACGTGCGGAGCGGCTTCCGCTCCTCTCCTTCCTCTCTTCCGGCTGTAAGATATCCGATATACAGCGGAACCAGCGGCAGCACACAAGGTGAGAAAAACGATAATAATCCTTCCAGAAACAATCCGGTCAGCGTTACAGTTGATCCATTCATCAGGCAATCATCCCTTCCGGCAGCGCACCGATCAGGGAAAGAATCAGAATCATCAGTCCCAGTACAATGCGATAATAGCCAAACAGCCTGAAGTCATTGTTCCGAACATAATTCAGCAGGCTGCGCAACACTACTAACGATACTCCAAAAGCTGAAATCATTCCCGCCAAAAGCACTGCAATTCCATGAAAATTCAGCGAAACCGGAAGTTCTGCCAGTTTCAGCAGCGACGCACCGGTCATCAGCGGCACCGCCAGATAGAACGAGAACTCCGTTGCGACCGGCCGACTCATTCCGAGCAATGTCCCGCCAATGATCGTCACTCCGGAACGGGATGTTCCGGGGATGATCGCAAGCGCTTCAAAGCAGCCGGTAAGCAGAGCGGTTATTCCTCTGATCCCCTTCACTTCATTGATCCGCGGAATCCGCGGTTTCCGTTCAACGATCAGAAACAGGATACCGTAAACGATCAGCACAATCCCGACCACCAGTGTGCCCGAAAGCTTCCGGTCAACAAACTCATCCAGCAGCAGGCCGGCAACCGCAGCCGGCAGGGTACCGAGTGCGATCTTTGCCCACAGCCTGAAAACGGACTTTTTCCCTGCCGGGGTCCGATGTTCCGAAAACGGCCAGAGCCGTTTCACAAACAGCACCGCAACCGCAAGAATCGATCCGAGCTGAATGACAACCTTATACATATTCCAGAATTCAAGATCCTTCACCGGATCCTGATATATATTAAGAGGAAGAACGGAATTCAGCAGAATCAGATGTCCTGTGCTGCTGATCGGCAGCCATTCCGTAATCCCCTGCAGAATGCCATATAAAACAGATTTCAGCAATTCCATCACCAGATCCATTCGTTCCCTCCAGTGAGCTCAATTTTACGATATCCCTTCAAAAAAAGTAAAATGTGCACCTTCTGCTGTTTGAACGAAGATGCACATACGATTCAGTTTTTCTTCCGTCTTCCGCTTTTGCGGATCATCCGGCGGATCATCGGAATCTTGTGTTCAAATTCACGGAAGCTTTTCATCCGCCATTCCCAGTTCGGTGAGCCGACGGTGCCTGGCTGGTTCAGCCGCCCTTCCACTCCTTTGTGCAGCCAGTCAGATATCGGAATAATGACGATTTCCGAATCACTGTTCAATGTATAGCAGAGGAATGATCTGCAGATGTCTCTGTCTTCATATCCGTTTGCCCGCAGCCATTTCCTCATTCTCCGCCGATCACGCGGTGTCATCGATCCGATCCAGGATCGGATCGGTTCATTGTCATGCGTCCCGGTATAGGTAAGGCTGTGCGTCCCCTGTGTATTGTCTCCTTCCGGACTGAACTCAAACTCCAGAATATGCATTCCCGCAAAATCGTATTTATCCCGCAGTTCATATACTTCAGGTCTCAGATCGCCAAGATCTTCGGCAATCAGAATGATCTCCGGCAGTTCTTTCAGCAATGTATTGAAGAACGCATCTCCCGGTGCTTCAATCCATTCCCCTTCGATTGCGGTCGGACAGGACGCCGGTACTTTCCAGTACGTATCAAATGCGCGGAAATGATCCAGCCGGATAATATCAAACAGCTTGCTGTTGTAGGCAATGCGGTTAAGCCAGAACGTGAATCCGTCTTCTTCCATATAATTCCAGTCGTAGATCGGATTTCCCCAGCGCTGTCCGGTTGCGGAAAAATAATCCGGCGGTACTCCCGCAATAAACCTGGGATCTCCGTCTTTGGTCAGCAGAAAGTTCGGTCGGCCAGCCCAGCAGTCTTCACTGTCATGCCCCACATAGAACGGAATGTCGCCCATGATTTTCACACCTTTTCTGTTTGCGTACTCCTTCAGATGTTTCCACTGCTTGAACGCATATAACTGCAGGAATTTCTGATAACGGATTTCTTCTTCAAACAGAGAAAGGTCCGGCTTTTCGTTTACCGGATAATCCCGGTATTCTTCCGGCCAGTCTTTCCACGACTGCTCATCGGCATTATACAGCGGATAATCGCGGAATTCCTTCGGCCACGATGTCCAGGGCTTCTGTTCAAACTTCTCCTTGAACGCCCGGAAAATTGCATAAGACTCAAGCCAGGGGCGCTCTGCTTCAAACGCAGCAGCCTCATCGTCTTCCTTATAATTATGGAAGGCTTCCCTTAAAAGTCCTGTACGGTACGCGCGGATAGCTCCGTAATCAATAACAGAAGCCTTCTTATTGAAATTCCCGCATCGTTTGATCAGCCCTTCATCCGCCAGCAGATCCAGAGAGATATAAATCTCATCCATCGCATAAGAGGAAAACGGCTGATAGGGACTGCTTCCATATCCGAGCGGGTTCAGAGGCAGAATCTGCCAGATGGAGAATCCAGCTTTTGCGACGTCATCCGCGAACCGATACGCATCCGGTCCGAAGTCCCCTGAGCCAAAGCGATTTGGCAATGAAGCGACTGGCATCAGAATTCCGGTTTCTTTATTCATAATTTTTTCTTCCTTTTTTTCGATAAACAGTGTATCTTAGGGCATGGTTTTTGCACAGTATCCTGCAACAGCCTGTAAAAGTATTCTAAAACGTTTCTTACAGCACCCACAACCAAAAAAAAAAAAAAACGGAGGTAAAACAATGACACTGGAAGAAAAACTTACAGCGAAACTCGGAAAGAGCATTTCCGATTCCAGCAACGAAGAGTTGTACGCCGCACTCTGTGCGATTGTAAAAGAAGGAATAAAGGAGCGCCCTGTAACGAGCGGCAACAAGAAACTCTATTACATTTCCGCAGAATTTCTTACCGGCCGGCAGCTGGGACGCAACCTTGTCAACCTTCATCTATATAATGAAGCACTTCAGCTGTTCAAAGCCAACGGCAAAGATCTTTCCATGATCGAGGAATGCGAACCAGAACCTTCTCTTGGAAACGGCGGACTTGGCCGTCTTGCGGCATGTTTCCTCGATTCCATCGCATCCCTGGATCTCAATGGAGACGGTATCGGACTCCGCTACCACTTCGGTCTGTTCAAGCAGGAGTTCGTCAATCACTGCCAGTCGGAAATTCCTGACCGCTGGCTGACAAAAGATGGCTGGCTGACTAAGACGGACGTTTCCTTCCCGGTCCGCTTTGGCAATCTGACCGTTCAGTCCCGCATGTACGATCTCGATGTCATCGGATTTGAGAAAGGTCATACCCGTCTCCACCTGTTTGATATCGACACGGTAGATGAATCCATCGTGACAGAAGGCATCACTTTCGATAAGAAGGCAATCGACAAGAACCTGACACTCTTCCTCTATCCGGATGATTCCGACAAGGATGGTCAGCTGCTTCGTATTTACCAGCAGTACTTCATGGTTTCCAACGCAGCTCAGCTGATTATCAGAGAACAGAAGGAGCTCGGCCACAGCCTGCATCATCTGAATGACTATGTCGCAATTCAGATCAACGATACCCATCCGTCTCTTGTAATTCCCGAACTGATGCGTCTTCTGATCGCAGAAGGCATCTCGTTCAAGGAAGCTGCCGGCATCGTGAGCGAAGTCTGCGCGTATACCAACCACACGATTCTTGCGGAAGCACTTGAAAAGTGGCCGATGAGCTACCTGAACGAAGTTGTTCCGCATCTGATGCCGATCATCGGCGGTCTTGATTACGCGGTTGTCTGCGCATATCACGATAATCGCAATCTCAACATCATTGACGACAGCGGCAAAGTCCACATGGCAAACATGGATATGCACTTCAGCCACAGCGTCAACGGTGTCGCTGCCCTGCATACCGAGATTCTTAAGAATCAGGAACTTCGCCCGTTCTTTGAAATCTACCCGCAGAAGTTCAACAACAAGACCAACGGCATCACATTCCACCGCTGGATCATGCATTCAAATCCGGAGCTGACCAACTTCATTATCGAGCTGATCGGCACTGACTGGTTCAATAACCCGAGAGATCTCGAACGTCTGATGTATTTCCACAATGACGAAAATACACTGCGGCAGATCGATGAAATCAAGAAAGAAAAGAAGAGACAGGCTGCGGAATACATCCGGAAGATCGAAGGAATCGAAGTTGACCCGGACAGCGTATTCTCGATTCATGTAAAGCGTATGCATGAGTACAAACGGCAGCAGATGAACGCGCTGTACATCATTTATGAATACCTGCGCATCAAGTCCGGTATTATTCCGGCCAAGCCGGTTACCGTCATCTTCGGCGGCAAGGCAGCGCCTGCATATATCATGGCAAAGAATGTCATTCATCTGATTCTCTGCCTGCAGGAACTCGTCAATAACGATCCGGTTGTTTCCAAGCATCTGCGTGTTGTCATGCTGCAGAACTACAACGTCGCCAAGGCAGAGCACATCATTCCTGCAGCAGATATCTCCGAGCAGATTTCCCTTGCCTCCAAGGAAGCAAGCGGCACAGGAAACATGAAGTTCATGCTCAACGGCGCTGTCACACTCGGCACCAATGACGGAGCGAACGTTGAAATCCGTGACCTTGTCGGCTGGGAGAACATCTACACCTTTGGCCGCAGCTCCGATGAAGTCATTAACCTCTACAACACCAACGGCTATCATGCGATTGACTTCTACAACCGCAGCGAACATATCCGCAACTGCATTGACTTCATCACTTCCAAAGAACTCTGTGCTATCGGAAACCGCGAAATGCTGGAAGCACTGCAGCACAACCTCAAGAACAAAGACTGGTTCATGACACTGCTTGATCTTGAGCATTACTGCAACACAAAAGAGACAGCGATCTATGACTATCTCAACCGCGGCAAGTGGACCCGCATGATGCTCGTCAACATTGCCCGTTCCGGCTTCTTCTCCAGCGATCGTACCATCGCGGAGTACAACCGTGACATCTGGCATCTGAAATAAGCATTTCCTACAAGCGTATATGCATCAGGCATGTACGCTTTTTCTTTTGTCCCATGATAGAATTGGCAAAGGAGGAATTCGTTATGTACTATCCGTCATTTCTGAAAAAAGGCGATCTGATCGGCATCTCTGCGCCAAGCGCCGGCGTCGGACATAAGCTGGACCTTTACGAGCAGTCGCTCAGCTGTCTGAAAGAGGAAGGCTGGCAAATCAGAGAAACGGAACATGTCAGAGTGGATGACCCCCGGGGAGGAAGCGCCGAGGAACGCGGCCATGAATTTTCTTCCCTGTTTTCCGATCCGGACGTTGACGCTGTATTCTGTGCGGCCGGCGGTGATTTTCTGAGCGAAATTCTGCCGTATGTAAACTGGAGCGCAATAAAAAAACACCCGGTCTGGGTTGCCGGCGCAAGTGATCCGACCAGTCTTCTGTTTACCATCACCGCAAAATACGATATCGCAACCCTTTACGGGTTCAATGCGGGCTCGTTTGATGAGAATCCGCTTCCGGATCATCTGAAAACTGCGCTGAAGCTGCTGAAAGGAAAGCCGGTCATTCAGCGAACGAGCAGACTTTATTCATCGAAGCCTTCCTTTGCGGAAGATTATGCCGGGTTAGATACTCCTACAGAATGGAAATCCAGCCGGAAAACCATCCGAGTATCCGGCCGCTGCATCGGCGGCTGCATCGATGTGCTGAAAGATCTGATCGGCACTCCGTACGAGACCGCAAAGGCCTTCAGCAAACGCTATAAGGAAGATGGCCTGATCTGGTATTTTGATAACTTTTCCCTGAGTGCGGAAGTATTTTACCGGACATTGCTGCAGATGCGCTACGCCGGCTGGTTCGACCATACCAATGCTGTACTCATCGGACGTGTGCTGTTTTCGTCCAGCGAAACCGGCATGAGTTATGAAGAAGCAATCACCCGCGCGCTTGGCGATATTCCGGTGATCTATGACGCCGATATCGGTCATACCAATCCAAGCTTTACAATGATTAACGGCGCAATCCTCGACCTTGCCTATCGCAGCGGAAAAGGATCTGTTTCTTTCCGTCTTGAATGAATTCCTGATAATCCCGGGCTCTGAACCCGGGATTTCTGTGTTTATGCGAACTGTACGCACGCACCTGTAAAGCTGAAAAAAGAAAAAATTACTGAGCCGCATTATTCGAACTTGTGTTAAAATACTTTTGCTGTGAAAATTGGGGCTTTAGCTCAGCTGGGAGAGCGCCTGGTTCGCAATCAGGAGGTCGCCGGTTCGATCCCGGTAAGCTCCACTTCGCAATTTTGGGGAATCGCTGATTCCCTTTTATTTATGCGCTTTTTTGACATTCAGAAAGCAT
>JAFYGX010000015.1 GCA_017543025.1 Solobacterium sp. | reverse complement strand
CCGGCTGTGAAAGAAGATCTGACTGTCGGTATTGACCTGATGGATACTCTGCAGGCAAACCGGGACCGCTGTGTCGGAATGGCCGCAAACATGATCGGTGTAAAAAAGCGCATCATTATTGCGAGCATCTCCGGAATCAGCCTGGTAATATATAATCCGGTGATTCTGCGGAAAGCGGAACCGTATGAAACGGAAGAAGGCTGTCTTTCTCTGGAAGGCGTACGGAAGACGACACGGTACCGCAGAATCACGGTGGAATATACCGATCAGCGATGGAAGAAACAGACCGGTACCTTTACCGGCTTTGACGCACAGATTCTCCAGCATGAACTGGATCATCTGGAAGGAATTCTGATCTGAAAAGGAATGATTACGGAATGAAAAAGAAATCGAGATTACAGAAGAATACTGCGAAAAAGAACCCGGGCAAGACAAGGCGTGAAGCGGAAAAAGAACTTTCAAACACGCTTCGCGGCGAACGGATTCCCGGCACCCGGGTGGTGAAGGACAAGCGCGGCAGCGAAACAAAAAAGCGCATGGAAAAGGAAATGCGGGAACAGTGAAAACTGTTCCTGTTTTCATTGAGTGAACATTCTGCGGTACGGCATGGCGGAAATAAAAATAGTCTGTTATGATTTGCGCGTTGAAAGAGGTTGATCAATGAAACAGGGCGCTATTTTTGATATGGACGGACTGATGTTCGATACAGAATCGATGTATCAGGAAGTCTGGAAGGAAATTGCGGCGGAGATGGGCATCACTCTGCCGGATACATTCGTGTATGAAATCTGCGGAACCAGCGGGGAACTGCTTCGCTCCGTTGTGCGGAAGTATTATCATACCGATGATCCGGATGCACTGTTTCACCGCGTCGTAGACGGCGTCGAGGAAAAACTGAAAACTGCAGTGCCGGTCAAGCCGGGCCTGTTTGAAATTCTGGAATACTTTAAGGCACAGGGTATAAAAACTGTTGTTGCAAGTTCATCCTGGCCGGAAATGATCCGTTCCAATCTTCAGGTATCCGGCACAGAACAGTACTTCGATGAAGTCGTCAGCGGAAGCTGGGTGGAACACGGAAAGCCGGCACCGGATATCTTCCTGCTTGCGGCGGAAAAGCTCGACCTGGATGCGAAGGACTGCTATGTCTTCGAGGATTCCACCAACGGTGTGCTCGCAGGACTTGCGGCAGGATGCACAACGGTCATGGTGCCGGATTATGTGCAGCCCAATGAAACCATTCGAAAGAGTCAGGCAGTTGTCTGCACGTCGCTGAATGAAGCCCTGGAACGGATTCGGAACGGTCAGCTCTGAGCACATATTGTTTAAAGCAAAGCAATCATGCGTCTGACGCATGTACACAGCACACAATCAGAAAAGGAGAACACAAGAGTATGGAGTTCAAACCCGCTAAAAAGCTCGGATTCGGACTGATGCGTCTGCCCCTGAATGACAGATCCAATCCGGCTGACATCGACATGGAACAGCTGAAACAGATGGTGGATCTGTTCATGGAAAACGGCTTTACCTATTTCGACACGGCATGGATGTACAACGCCTTTGCCAGCGAATCCGCCGCAAAGGAAGTGCTTGTTTCCCGCTATCCGCGGGAAAGCTTCACCCTCGCCACAAAACTGCATGCCGGCTTCATTGAGACAAAGGAAGACCGCGATAAAATTTTCAAT
>JAFYGX010000157.1 GCA_017543025.1 Solobacterium sp. | reverse complement strand
CATCTTCGGATGCGAATGCCCGGATTTCGTTTCACAGGTCAGATCCTGTTCCGGTGACACTGCATGCCCATCCGAGGAAATCGGTCTGCGTCTGGCCGGTTTTCCGGCAAGCATCCTCCGGAATACGGTAAATACCGCTACCCAGACGCCAAGCGCTGCCAGCGTAACCAGAAGTCCGTCCATATTACTTCACAGCTTCCTTAATTCCCTGTGCAAGACCAGCCAGTCCCTGGATTTCAGACGGAATGATGATCTTGGTTGCCTGACCGTCTGCCGCATGTTCAAATGCTTCAAGACTCTTCAGACGCAGCACAGACTCATCTGCCCCAGCTTCCCGGATCATCCGGATACCATCCGCATTTGCCTGCTGCACTTTGCGGATCGCTTCGGACTCACCTTCCGCTTCACGGATTCTGCGTTCCTTCTCCGCTTCCGCCGCAAGAATCGTCGCCTGCTTGGCAGCTTCCGCATTCAGCACTGCAGATTCCTTCCGGCCTTCTGCCTCAAGAATCATCGCCTGTTTCTGACCTTCTGCGGTCAGAATCGCAGCCCGCTTCTCACGCTCTGCCTTCATCTGCTTCTCCATGGATTCGCGGATCGCAGCAGGCGGCTGAATATTCTTCAGCTCAACACGGGTAACTTTGATGCCCCACGGATCGGTTGCCGCATCAATCGTTGCCAGCATGCGGGAGTTAATTGCTTCACGTGACGTAAGCGTCGCATCGAGTTCCATGTCACCGATGATGTTTCTCAAGGTCGTCGCTGTCAGATTCTCCATTGCCATGATCGGGTTTTCCACACCATATGCATACAGTTTCGGATCAAAAATCAGAAAGTAAACAACGGAGTCAATCATCATGGTGACGTTATCCTTGGTAATGACCGGCTGCGGGGCAAAATCTGCGACCTGTTCCTTCAGCAGAACCCTTCTTGCGACACGGTCAGCTATCGGCAGCATGAAGTGAATTCCCGGCTGCCATGTGGAATAATACCGCCCGAACCGTTCAATGACATACGCGCTTCCCTGCGGCACAATTCTGAGACATGCAATAAATAACAGTATGAGAATAAAGAGGATCACAATGATTTCAAATGTTAACGGCATATCTTTTCACCTCCTGAAATGTCTTCTTGATTATACCATGGCTCCTCTTTCCACAACACGGTACACGCATGAATGAAATAGAGCAAGCGGAGAAGGCAAATCAGATCATGTGCTGACGCCTGTCCCGGACATCTGACGCAGCCCGCTGGCGGAATTCTTTTTTCCCGGTTCACGTCCGCATGTGAAGTCGCATAGGAAACCGGAGGATCTTAGTTGATGCGCACATTCAGGAACCCTGACCCCAAAGCGTTCAGGTTCAACCCAGCAAAACTGTTAACAGAGAAGAGAAAAACTGTCTGAAAGTATTCCACAAATCTCATTTCGATACTATATTACAGGGTATGACAATTAAAACTGAAACAGGAAAACGAACTGATTTTTCAAAAGGAGCCGTATGGCGGGTTGTTCTCGCCCAGTCGCTTCCTCTGATGGCAGCCCAGATCGTATTTCTTCTTTACAACATTGTGGACCGCATCTTTATCGGCCATATGCCGGGCGATGCCGGTGCCGCTGCACTGACGGGAATCGGGCTGGCATTCCCGCTTACCACAATCATCGCCGCATTCACCAATCTCATCTCTTCCGGAGGAGCACCGCTGTTTGCGATAGCCCGCGGTGCGAAAGATGATGAGCGGGCAGAACTGATCCTCAACCAGGCCGCAATGCTGCTGAGCGTGCTTTCTCTGATTCTGCTGATCGTCTGCTATCTGTTCCGCCGGCCGATTCTCTATCTCTTCGGCGCGTCTGATCTTTCCTATCCGTATGCGGATGCCTACCTTCGCATCTACCTGCTTGGGACACCGTTTACAATGCTTGGCACCGGGCTCAACAGCTTCATCAATGCGCAGGGATTTCCCCGGCACGGAATGGTCACGATCCTTTCCGGTGCAGCAGTCAACCTGGTTCTTGATCCGATCTTCATATTCGTTCTGAAGATGGGAGTATCCGGCGCGGCACTGGCAACGGTGATCGCTCAGGCAATCTCCTTTTTCTGGGTATTTCACTTTTTCTTCTCTGACATCACGCTGTACCGGATGAAGGCAGAACGCTGGTCTCCGGACTTCACTCTGATCCGGGAAATCTGCAGTCTTGGCATCACCGGATTCATTGTTCAGGGAACCAATTCCCTGGTTCAGATCGTATGCAATGTTACGCTGCGCGCCTATGGCGGTGATCTGTATGTCGGAATCATGACCGTCATCAACTCCATCCGCGAAGTCCTTTCCCTTCCCTGCCAGAGTCTTACACAGGGCAGCCAGCCTGTCATCTCCTTCAATTACGGCGCAAAAGAATACGGCCGCATCAAAGCATGTATCCGTTTCATGACAGTTACCGCCTTCTGCTACACGCTTGCCGCATGGGCAGTCGTTGTGCTGTTTCCGAAACAGCTGATGCAGATTTTCACCAATGATACCGCCATGATTGAACATGGCGGAAAAGCGATGTTCCTGTATTTTTTCGGGTTTGTCTTCATGACCTTCCAGTTCGCCGGACAATCGTCTTTTACGGCTCTTCGCTGTGTAAAGCGTGCGGTATTCTTCTCCCTGTTCCGGAAGGCGCTGATTGTCGTTCCGCTGACCCTCCTGCTTCCCTCGCTTGGCTTTGGCGTTGACGGCGTCTTTCTGGCAGAACCCATTTCCAATCTGATCGGCGGAACTGCATGCTTTACCACAATGGTTCTGACGGTATACCGCAAGCTGCCGGACAGAAAAACCGATCAGGAGATCATTGTCTGAATCAGTTCGGCTGCACAGCACCTTCCTGCCGGTTTCCGCACCGTTTCCGTTCTTTGATCAGAATCTCAGAATCCCGCTATCGGACGGGATTTTCTGTTTATCATCACATCACTGCGCTGCCATCTTTCTGCGGAATCCGCTTCAGACCGCATCCTGTCTGAGCGTTTCAATCATACTTTCATCTCTGATCGTATTGACGCTCAGAACCATGTTTGCACCAACGAGTACAAACACCGCCGTTATGACTGCCGCATACATTGGCACATTAATGCGGAATACATACAGCTTTTCATCAAGCGTCCGGTACATGAGATAGCTCAGCGCCAGCGATACGGGAATTCCGATCAGAAGTGCACGGATTCCGTACAGCAGTGTTTCAGGACGGATCAGTTTGCGGAAGCCGCTGTAATCCATGCCTATGGACCGGTACATCGCGAATTCCTTTCTTCTCAGCAGCACGCCGGTCGAGATCGTATTGACAGTATTTGTCATCGCAATCAATGTGAGAAGCACCGTAAAACCGTACATTGCCGTTTTGATAATCGCCATGACCGCATGGATCGCTGCCAGGGATTCACTCAGATCTGAAACCACATAATTCCTATATCCTTCCGCATCCAGCAGCTCATAGATACGTTCACACACCTTGGCCTGCTCTGACGTCGCCACAAAGAAGTCATAGGTCAGCTGATCTTCCGGAAGCGTTTCGACCGCTTTCTGATAGTAGACGGATTCCAGCGCGTAGACAGCGATCGTTCCTTTAGGCACAAGACGGAACAGCTCATCTGATTCGTCATAATTCACGAAATCACCGATTTCCACAGCAGCCGGATTGCCTTCCGCTTCATCGTAATGCAGGCTCTGTCCGAGGATTCCTTCCTTAAACACTTTGCCGCTGCTGTAATTGTGAAAACAGCTGTTGAGAAGTACGCCCCGCAGAGTTCTCTGAAAATAGCGTTCAGAAGATATGCCGTTTGCATCAAGTATTTCTCTGAAAGCTTCATCCTCCCCCAGAACAAGCGCCATCGCATCGATATGAAGACTCTTATATTCTCCGCTGAGAAATCTTCATCGTTATTTTCCCTCTGTCTGCTGAAGCCATTATACAGCCGGATGTTTCAGCAGAAATCCTCTCATCCCGGCCATGAATTCCAATCAGCCTGAACCAATGCTATATCTCTGCAGGTTCAGGACTGCCCATCAGAAACAAAAAAGGTCTCCCGCTTCATGAAACCCGAGAGACCTGTATTCTGTAAATCCGAATTAATCAGACTTTCCGTGTTGCCCTGTACCAGGCAGGGATCACCTATTCTCCAAGCGGTGTGCAGTCCTTATTCAGTTCTGCAATGATTTCCGGAAGTAATGCGTCTGCCTTGTCGTTGTCAAGCTGGCAGGTACCGGCGTTACGATGTCCGCCGCCGCCGTATTTCAGGCAGAGCTCGCCGATGTTCGCTTTACTGCGCTTGTCAATGATCGATTTGCCGATCATGACGGCAGTATTCTGCTTGCGGAAGCCCCATGCCACGTGCACGGAGATCTGTGCTTCCGGGTACAATGCATAGATCATGAAACGGTTTCCGGTATAAATCGTTTCCTCATTACGCAGATCAAGCACAACCACCCGACCTTCGACTCTCGCCAGCCGTTTCAGCTGCTCGACAAATTTTTCCTGCTGTTCAAAATAGAGGTCAACGCGTTCCTTCACATCCGGAATCTGAAGAATATCATCCACGCTCATCGTAATGCAATGATCGATCAGTTCCATCATCAGATCATAATTGGAGATCCGGAAATTATGGAACCGCCCAAGACCTGTACGTGCATCCATCAGGAAGTTCATCAGAACCCAGCCCTTCGGATCAAGGATCTCTTCCTTTGTGAAATCAGCAGAGTCTCCCTTGTCGACCGCCCACATCAGTTCGTCACTGATCCGCGGCAATGCTTTTTTCCCGCCGTAATAATCGTAAACAACTCTCGCAGCACTCCTGGCGTCGGGATCAATGATGTAGCGGTCTTTATAATCCACGCCCACCAGCCGGCTGAGCTCGGATTCATGGTGGTCAAATGCCAGTCCGACCCGGTTGTCAAACGGAAGGTTTGTGGTAATATCATTCGATGTAATATCGACTTTTCCATCCTGCACATCTTTCGGATGAACAAATTTGATATCATCGATCAGATCAAGTTCTTTCAGAATCATTGCACATACAAGCCCGTCAAAATCACTTCTTGTGACCAGACGTTTTTTTTCTGCAGCTGTCATATTTCACTCCTCTGTCTTGGAACATTTTACCATTCGCAATGCAGTTTGTGTTCTGTTACCGGATAAAATTCGTATTGATCTTCGGTTCATACGCCGGCTTTTCGATGCCTGCCTTCTTTCCTGCTTCAATGCAGGACAGAAGCCACGCCATATTTTTCGCAAGCGTACGCATCGTCTGCAGGCCTTCTTCATCCTGAAGCGCTTCCTCCCGGGTATTTCCGTGTATCTGATTCCAGTACTGGGAGGTAACAACCGGCATATTGTTTATTTCAAAATACTTGTTCAGCCGCTCAAAGCTTGCGGTTGCCCCGCCTCTGCGGCAGGATACGACTGCCGCTGCCGGCTTGCAGGCAAAGCGGCTCCCTGCGCTGAAAAACAGCCGGTCAAGAAATGCTGTGATCTGTGAACACGGCCCGCCGTAATACACCGGACAGCCGACGATCATCCCGTCAAATTCTTCTGCCCTTCCGGCAATCGCATTCACATTGTCGTCAAATACACATTTACCCGCTTTCCTGCATTTTCCGCAGGCAATACATCCGTGTACTGCAGTTACACCAAGCCAGAGAAACTCTGTTTCAATCCCTTCTGATTCCAGTACAGATGCACATTCATTCAGAGCAGTGTACGTACACCCGTCTGAATGAGGACTCCCATTCACCAGCAGCACTTTCATTTCAGTTATTTCCTTTCTGTATGTAAGTTTCTGTATTCCATTCAGTCTTTCCCTCAGCCCTGATTATTCTGCATCGCTGTCATCCTGACCTTCGCCGGGATGGTCGGTCTTCATCTTCCGCTGTTCGTTCCGTTCTGCAACCACCTGATCCAGATCAGCCGGCATTCCTGCTTCTGTACGGCGAACGATCGCCTCATTTACATTGTCAATTTCTGAAAGAGCGGGGTCATCTGTTCCGATCTTTGAACTGTCATCCATCAGGATATTGACGGTGCGTACCAGATACCGGTACACCTCATAGGTAAGCATTTCCTTGTCTTTCTCATGACACTGGAAGGCAACCCGGGCTTTGTTGCTTTTGAATTTTCCGTTAAACGCATTCTTCTCCGGAAGCTCTGAGATGCCCCAGTACTGCGGTGTACCGATAATCTTCGGGAATTTCTGAGGGAGCTCTGCCAGAACCTGACGGATGATCTCTTCACCCTTACGCAACCCGACACTGTGTGAAACAGGAAGATCAATGATGACCGTGGAGTTCTCCCTGCTCTGATTGATCAGTTCCTTGATCTCGCTGTTGTTTACAATCCGGATATCCTGTGTGTTATCATCCATCAGCTTGGTTGTACGGATCGAGATTTCGGTAACGATACCGCGCCATCCGTTGATCACAACCACATCTCCAACCGAGAAGTCGCCTTCAAAAATAATGAACAGACCGGCAACGACATCGGCAATCAGGCTGTTGGCACCAAGGGTAAATACCAGTGCAGTTGCCCCGACGCCGCCGATCAGCGTTGTTGTATTGATGCCGAACATCGTCAGCGTATAGATGATCACCACGATCGCGCCGATATACGTAACGGCAGAATCGATCAGCCCGCAGATCGTCTTTCCCTTCGGGCTCAGGAATCGCCCGAGATACCCGAATGCAATATCCAGCAGCATCTGTGCCGCAAATACGATGCTCACCAGCATCACGGAGGTGGTCACAGTCACTACGCTGATGCCCCGTACCCAGGTACCGCGCACCATATTATAAGTCAGACTTGTCGGATTTCCGTTTGTCGTGATGAACAGCGCAATGGAAAGAATTGCCACTGAGATCATAAAGCCGCGGATAAACCGCCAGATCGGAGGATATTCCAGAAGCAGTTCATAGTTCGGTGAACCGGATTCAAACTGTTTTTTCTGCAGATTCCGGATCTGTTTTGCCAGCAGCAGATACATCACGGCAATCACCAGTCCAATGGCGGAGAACAGAAGAATTACCCCCCGGAAGAATACGACCGGCGTAACATCCTCACTGCCGACAACCACCCAGCTGTCTCCATATGTAAAGACAACAGAATAGCATTTATTGCCCCCAAAATTAACAATTCCTTCATAGCCGTCCGTGAAGCCTTTTGTAACGATTCCATGCTTCTCTGCCGGATCATTGATCCAGGAAGGCATTGTACCTGCAACAATCTTCTGATCCTTGCCGGTATTTACCGCAACGACATGAAGCGTATCGATGATATGCAGATCACCGATCACTTCCTTCATCTTTGTATCTTCCGTAAGGTCATCCAGCTGCTTCTGGTCAACATCCAGTTCAACGACTCCGGTCGTACTTCCCTCTTCATCGACAAGAACCGAACGGTAGATCCGTTTCTGATCGAGATCGGAATACGAACGTTTCAGATCGATCATCCCGACTTCGTTTCCGTCCTCATCTTTCAGAACCGCAGTATATACCGGTGTTTTCATATCACCGGAATCCCGCAGCAGATAATCGGAAGCGAGCAGAACTCCATCCTTGTCGAACACTCTGAGCCCGCTTGCGCCAAGCGCATTATTCAGCGTATTCAGACTGTCTATATCAATCAGATGCGGATTCGCCGAAAGGATGATTGCCGCATTATTTGCCCGGCTGCTGTACATTGCGTCAAATTCCGCAACGATATTATCATTCCGTTCGGCTTCCTTCTTCAGAACATTTTTCAGATAAACCGCTTCATCCTGGGCCGCCTTCGCACTCTGGTTCACGTTGGAAAGCATCTGAATGAAATGCACCGTCAGAAAAACAAGAAGCAGTGCCATCAGCAACGCCGAGAGACCACGCAGGATCGAAGCTTTCAGTCCCTTTGCGGATTCAAGCTCTCTGTCTTCCATGCAGTAAAGCTTTGTCCGCCACAGTGCAACCGCCATCAGCAGAAGGATCGATGTACACAGAAACCAGAGACTCCAGCTACGTTTTCTGCCGAAGCGAAGCAGTTCTTCCGCCTCAACCGCACTGATCATAATATCATCATTATCCGCATATGCGGCCGCAGTAAACGCGTACTCGACCAGTTTTCCCGCAGTTCTGATTTTTGCCGAATGACGCTCAAACTCCGTCCCTTTCTCCGACTGTTTCGCCTTTTCCTTCAGCGTTTCAGGATTCAGTTCACCGGTTTCAAGTATTTCCTGTACAGAAGCCAGTACTGCCTCCGCGGTCTCATCATTCTCATAGATGGACAGTTCTCCGTCTCTCAGCAGTACAACATATCCCGGCATACCTGCCTCAAACTGGCTCAGAAGCTGGTTTCGTTCTTCATAGGCTTCGATCCGGCTCTGCTTCAGACTGCCGTGAATTCCAAGTACCAGGCGTCTGCCGTCAGAAAGCTCCGCAAAACAGGTATTCAGACCGGAATTATGATATTTCTCATGCAGAGGCTCATAATCTGCCGCATGAATCACAGCAGCTTCATCTGCACCGACCGTTTTCCGGATATACTCCAGCTTTTCCGCATCGTTTTCATGAGACATATCATATTCATAGATAAACGCTCCCTGTTCCGCGCGTTTCTGATAGTCTTCTGTCTGCCACCAGCTCCACCACTCATCTGTTTCCTCCACGAAGTTTTCGTGGATTCTCGGATAGTCGTCCAGCCGGGCATGAATGAAATCCAGCCGGTTGGCCAGATTCATGATGCCTCTGAGCGAAATGCACAGTGCAAGCAGCACTACAGATCCGATCAGAAGATACAGAATAACAGTAAACAACGCAGTTCGCTCATCTGTTTTCCCTTTTTTAAACATAAAACCGATTCCTTTCCGATCTGCAGACAGCCATGGAACCGAATTAACCGGAAGCCTCTGTTTTCGATTTGTTTTCATCTTAACAGACATATGGGCTTCAATGGTTAATATCTTGCTGTCTTATGATCAAAAGTGGCTCTTCGAAAAGCCAGTCATAAGCTGTCATGAACCTGCTCAGAATGCAGGCTTATACACAGCCGGACGCGTTTCCCCCAGCTTTATGCCATTGCGGAACGCATACAGAACTGCCGCATCATTCACAAGCGCGTCATGCCAGTGATCCGCATCAAGTACGATAAAGCTTGCCGGTTTGCCGGTCTCAATCCCGTAATGATCTTCAATATGAAGCGTTTTTTGCCCCGTTATATGTAATCAGCTGATACGAATTCATAATCTCCTGAAATCCCATGATCTGCGCGACATGAAGGCCGAGAAACATAAACATCTCTGAGCCTTCCGTTTCCCATCGGATACCATGGATCCGCTATATCATCATGGCCGAAGGAAACATTGATCCCTTCTGCCAGCAGTTCCTTCACTCGGGTAATTCCCCGCCGCTTCGGATACGTATCCGGTCTTCCCTGCAGATGGGTATTCACGAGCGGATTCGCAACATAATTGATTCTGCTCATCTTCAGCAGCCGCATCAGCCGGAGTACATACGCGTTGTTATAGGAATGCATCGCAGTTGTGTGCGATGCGGTCACCTTATCGTAAAGGCCGAGTTCCAGCGCCCTTGCGGCAACTGTTTCCAGCCCCCTGGAAGCTTCATCATCAATCTCATCACAATGTACGTCCACCAGCTTATTGTATTCAGCCGCAAACTCCATCGCATAATTAACCGATTCCACACTGTACTCGCGGGTAAATTCAAAATGCGGAATCGCTCCGACCGCATCTGCCCCCATCAGAACCGCTTCTCTGAGCAGTTTCTTCCCATCCGGAAACGAGAGAATCCCTTCCTGCGGAAATGCGACGATCTGAAGTTCGATTACATCCTTCAGTTCTTCCCGGAGTCTGATCATCGCCTTCATGGCGGTAAGTGAAGGATCGGTGATGTCAACATGAGTACGGATATACTGAACTCCGTTCGCCGCATACATCCGGATCATTTTATACACTCGCTGCCTGACATCCTCTTCCGTAAGTTTCGCCTTCCGTCTGTTCCAGCATTCAATACCTTCAAACAATGTACCTGATTCATTCCAAACCGGATCGCCTGCAGTCAGACAGGTATCAAGGTGCACATGAGACTCAACAAATGGAGGCAGAACCAGTCTGCCGTTCAGATTCAGCACCTCTTCGCCTTCTTTCGCCGCAAGGAGTCCGATCTCAGTAAATATTCCATTTTCCACCCGGATATCACATCGTTCCTTCGCGTTGCAGATGCGTGCATTTGTAAAAAGCATATTCGTTTCACTTCTGTTTCTTCAGCCACCAGCATCAGAACATACTCAGCTGCTTCGCACCTGAATATAGCGATGCCTGTTCCATCGATTCTTCTGATACCCGTTCCTTTTCAACATCCATCCGGTTTTTTCCGGACTGTCAGACCGCTGTGCGTGCTGTTTTCATCAAAGCGCTAAACTCTGTCCGGAATCGTCAGAAGATTCGGAATGCTGTAAAACTTCCGAAACAAACTGCCCGAAGAACCGTAACGTTTTTTCAGATCCTGATAGTCGTTCTTATACGCTGTCTTCGCTTCTTCTGTCTGTTCTACTGCACTCTGATAGTCTGCAGGAAGCCTGAAAAACCGGCTTTGAAGATCCTCTTTCGGTTCCATGACACCCCGGTAACTGAACCGCTGCCTGTTTATCCCGTTAAGATCTTTCATATGTTCCAATTATAAATTGGTCATCCGCAATTTGGTTCATCCTCTCCCCGGTTTCTCAAATACAATAAGTCTATGAAACCGGAAATTACCGAACGGGATTACCTCGACGCATTACGATGTCCGAAGCTGCTCTGGCTGAACCAGTGCAAGAAAGAAGCAGCCGCAGCGCAGAGTACTGATGGTTCCGCTATGACCTTCCAGAGTGAAGTCAGAGCCCTTGCAGAACAGCTGTTTCCCGGCTGTGTCCGGGTCCCTCCGGAATCGCTTTCGGAACGGATCAGAGAAACCGAAATTCTGCCGAACCGCAGCACACAGGTTCTCGGAAATGCATCCTTCCGCCTTGAGCAGCTCTGCTGTACAGCAGATTATCTGAAGACCGACGGAAGAACAATCGAACTCTATGGCGTGCGCAGTTCGCTCTCTGTTCACGCATCCCATCTGGATGTGCTTGCATATCAGACATTCGTATTGCGGAAATGCGGATATTCTGTGAAGAAGATCACACTTGTACATCTGAACCGCTCCTATGTCAGAGAGGATGCACTTGATCTCTCTCAGCTGTTTGTTTTTGAAGATGTCACAAAGCCGGTGCTTTCCCGTCAGAAGAAAACAGAAGGCAATATTCAGCAGCTTCGTTCAATCCTGACACAGGACAGCGAACCGGTGCAGGATCTTTCCGAAGCCTGCAGAACCGGAATTGTCTGTCCGTATTTTTCCCGGTGTACACACATGCTTGAACAGCCGAATGTCTTCAGCCTCCGGCATACGCAGCAGAGAACGATATTCGAGTATTACCGGAAAGGGATCATCACATATGCGCAGCTTCTGGAAGACGGTTCCCTGAACCGGCATGCACGGATGCAGGTGGAATATGAACTCTGTGACAAAGAGCCGCATATCGAAGCAGAACCGATTCTCGCCTTTCTGAACGGGCTCCAGCGGCCGATATCGTTTCTGGATTTTGAAGCATTTCAGCCGCCACTTCCGCTGTATGCGCATTCCTCTCCCTATGCGCAGATTCCGTTTCAGTATTCGCTCCACATACAGAAACACAGAAATGCTCCGGCAGAACACCGGGAGTTTCTGGCAGACCCGGACGAAGACCCGAGACGCCCTCTGGCGGAACGTCTCATACAGGATATTCCGTCTTACGGAACGGTTCTTGCATGGAACATGGAGTTTGAACGTTCCCGTATCCGGGAACTGGAAAGTCTGTTTCCGGACCTTGCCAGAGAGCTGGAGCAGATCCGGAACCGGATCCGGGATCTGATTGTTCCGTTTGAAAAGAAATGGTACTATTGCCGGGAAATGAACGGGTCAGGCTCCATCAAATCTGTTCTCCCCGCCCTGTTCCCGGACCACCCGGATCTGAACTACGAAAATCTCGAAGCGATCCACGCCGGTCAGGAAGCTGCCGCCGCATTTCTTCATATGAAAGAGATGAATCCTGAGACACGGGCAAAAACCCAGAAAGAACTCCTGGATTACTGCGGGCTGGATACCCGTGCCATGGTTCTCATTCTGAACAGACTGTATGAAATAACCGGTCAGTAATCCTTCCCTTCGTTTTATATGCAGCGAAAGCAGCGCATATTATATACTTTTAGAAGATCAATCAGTTTTTGTCAGAGAGGAGAAGCCATGATCAGAAGAAGCAATGAAAAAACCGTAACAACAAAACCCGCCCCGTTTGACGGGATCGGAGAAATCACCGTCAGAGATCTTCTTAACGGCCCGGAAGAAATGGAACACAAAGGACGTGTATTCGCACACACCACTGTTCATCCGGGAAGCCAGTTCGGTCTCCATACGCATAAGGGTGATTCCGAAACGTACTATATTTTGTCCGGAAACGGAGAGTATAACGACAACGGAACGATCGTCGACGTTCATCCGGGCGATGTATGCCACTGCCCCGACGGCGAATGCCATTCCATCCGGGCAATCGATGAGCCGATCGAGATGATCGCATTGATTCTCTATACATCCGAACAGTAATACGTACAGCCGCGCATCTGCATTACCCCTGCAGAGCGCTTTTTTGTATCTGACTGTACCTGTACAGATTCGGCGCTGAAGTCTCTGCGCCTTATGCCTGTATCTGCATGTTCCAATGAAGACAGCCCGCCTCTCATATACGCCAAAAAAGGGCTGAAAGTTTTATCAAAAAGAGTCCGGTCATTGCCGCAAATATGCGGTGATTCCCGAACTTCTGTTTTTGATTTCCTTCAGACAGCTGCCACTGCTGTATGCTTCATACTTCTTTGAACCCGATACAGCCCCATGCATACGGCACTCAGGGTTTTATCTTCGCTCTGGAGAATTGCATTCAGGCCGGCAGCCCCCGCTTCCTCAATACGAATATCTCTGCAAAGCCAAAACACCTGATCAATTCATCTCAGCGAATGATAAGATCACCGCTATTTGCCTGATTTTCTGCTATCCTGCAAGAATCTTGCGAAATCATCTGCAGGTCAGCGGATAAATCTTGTTCTGAACGTGCAATTGCTCTCCTCATCCCTGAGAATGCTTTTTTGCCCATGGCAATCGCGAAGGATCCTTTCTCCGCAGTGTGCCTGGGTTTCCTCTGCTCCGCCGGCTACTCCCGAAACCAGATCATCTGCCAGATCCTTCATCTTGTCGTTTACCATTGCTTTGTCGTTCATCAGTTTTTTCCTCCTTCTCACCTTCATTATCCTATACGTGATTTTATGGTAAAATCCACACAATTCGAATAAAATTGTTCATCTGATCATCGAATATGCATCATCCCTGCCGGCTGCCCGTTTTTTTCGGCTTCCCGGAGGATCAGTCCTTGTTTTCGGAAGCTGATTCTCTCTTTTCCTTCATCTCCTTCAGAGTCCTGACAATATGAAGAACATAGTTGTCCGGATGATCTTTGTATTCCGGACATTCCGTCGTCCCCTTTCGCCTTTTTGCCGGACATTCTCCGCAGCATCTTGGCAGAAAGACACAGTCTCCGCATGTTTCAAAGAGGCTGTCGAGACTATGATAATAGTGATTGATTTCCGAATGAATTGAAGTTCTGTCGCCGTCATCGGGATCATAGTCCCGGATATTCGCATACAGTTCTGATCCGTCTCCGGCTTTCTGTCCACAGCAGTACAGATTCCCCTCATGATCGATCGTCAGAGCATATTTCCTTACAGCATCGCACAAACCCATGGATCTGCTGAGAAAGTTATCCAGCGCATCCTTGTATACAAACTCCAGATTCTCATCTCCACACAGCATCGAAACATCTCTGTTTCTTTCCTTCGCTGCTTCACTCTCGAATACCGGAGCAGCATAGTAAATGATATGGTTTCCGCTTTCTTCCGCAAGCTGATCCAGGAAACGCCTGAGCGGTTCGATTTCCGAGCGGTTTTCCCGGAGCACATTATGGCGGACATCCACCAGAAAGGGAATCTTCTGCCTGCGGATATTATCCGTAATGACATCAAATGTCCCTCCCCCATTAGCCAGAACTCTGGTTTTATTATGCGATTCCGCAAGGCCGTCCAGGGTAATCTGCGCCTTGATCACCTTTCCCCGTGTCAGTACATTCACGGCATGTTCATCGAGCAGATAGCCGTTTGTGATAATCGTCGCCTTATAATTCAGGCCATGTTCTTCCGCAAGGGCAATCAGCTGCTGAGAAAGCGAATCGATGATATCAATGCCAAGCAACGGTTCTCCCCCGAACCAGAGAACAGACAGTGTCCTGAATGAGTGCTTTTCCAGAATTCGCCGCACAAACCGGATAAGATTGTCCATCACTTCCGGCGTCATTCGTCCAGGTATATGTTTTTCAAAGCAATACGGACAGTCAAAATTACACGCCAGAGTCGGACAGATCGTAAGAATCAGAGTCTCATGCGCCTGACATGCATTCGAATATTTCTTTCGGAGTTCTTCTGTTTCATCCTGACGGGTGATCAGGCCCCTGCCCGCATAATGAGCGATGAGCGGATCATCTTCCGGAAGATCCAGGATCCGCTGAGTCTGCAGGTACTCCGCATTGGAAAACTCCGAGCAGCTTCCGCTCAGAGTATTCAGCCATGCGACTTTTTCGAGTTCTGGTTCTTCGGTAAAAAGATTGTATTTTGAATATTTCCATCCTGCTTCTCTAGCTGTTCTGGTTTTCATAAATCGATTTACTCCTTCATCTGGTCTGTGTATTCCCGCATGCACCTCATTCTTGGAAACGCAAAGCTCATTACAGAATCATATACGCATAAGGCTGTGTATCGTCCAGCTGCATTTTATCCGATTCCGCTTTTGCATGGTGCTGTACTTATCAGCTTATGGTATCATTCCAATTCATATTCCGAAAAGCACCCTCGTAAAGGGTCAGCGAACCAGTACACTGCACAAATACAATGCCGTTTTTGTCTCTGCGAATCTTACTCAGCATCATTTCCAGATCATGAAAAGTCACCCTGACAGATTTCAGGGTGACCAGAATATAAACATATATTACGTTCTTCCTTATAAAAGAACCTCAAGCCCGTCGACTCAACCGACAGGTCTGAGATACGATTAAACTATTTCCTCAAGGAATAGAGTCCGACACGTAGTGTCGTTCTGGGTTTAAGGGCGAGAGCCCTTAATTAACCGACCGTGGGTACACGGTCACTGCTTGCCTTTGTTTACCTTTGTTTACAACCGTCACACATCTTTAAGGCGGATACTGTGTTTCATCGGTCACAGTATTTCTATTCTGGCGTTTATTTATCCATTTGCACAAACACTTTTCGTTTCTGACAAACTGTCGCAAGAATGTTTTTACAAGAAATTTGAAAGGCGATGTCGGCAAAAACGGTTTTTTGGCCGTTTTAGCTATATATAACTAAATTTGAAAAATAAAGTAAAACCGCAAATTTATGCGGTTTTTAAGCAGTGAGCGCTAAGTAAATCGGTCAAATAGAATAAAAAGCCATCCAAACGCATATTGGCGCATTTTAGGGAATATTTCAGCATATTCAGGATAATAACAACGAATCTCTTGGAAGCATATAAAAACATAAGGAAGCCACATTTTCCACGAAATTTCCACGAATTAGGGCTTCATTCAAGATTATTTACCCATCTGAGATAATTCATCACAGATGACATTTCTCTTTCTGTTTCGATGAGTGATACTGAAGCTTATTTCAGAAAATCCAAGATTTCCTCTGCAGATTTAGTGCTGTTTTCCAGAGCTTCCAGAAGGCGTTTCTTTTCGTTTTCTTTCTTTGCCTTCTCTTCCGCTTTTTCTGCAATTGCTTTTTCTTTCTGCAGCCTCTTGAGCTTGGTTTTCTGCTCCTTTAATTTGTCGTTCAGAGAAGCGATTGTTTCTTCTGTTTCTGCGATCTCTTTGGCAATCAGATCAATGGATTTTTCTGCAATCTTTTCCTTTCTGGAACTTGCCTTGTTCTTGCTTCCTTTAGGTCTTGCCATAATTATCTCCTTCTTTTTTCATCATAATAGCATTGAATCGATGGATCTGAATTTGATTGAATTGGAATTCCTGCATTTTTCACTGGCTGTCACTGATGCGATTTCTATTTCGGGTTCAAAATGAACCCGAAATATCATGGATTCCGGTCTAACCTCAAATGTTTCGTTTAGAAAAAAAGAAAAGCACAGCGGATATCGCTGCACTCTTCAGGTCTCAGCCGTAGTTATTATCTGCAATCACTCTCGTGTGCCATTAACGGTTCTCATGAGAATAATTATCACGATACAGTCCGGATCTGCACATGCTCCATTCCCAGTTCCTTCATATGCCTCTCCATATCAAGAACGTATCGTTCTGTCTTAGCTCCGATGTTAAAAGATATGCAGAACTGACCGCCAATTTCCATCATATATACCAGAATTTCTTTTTCCCGCATGACGCGGAAGCTTTCCATATGTATTCTGCTTCCATAATCTCCTGCCGCAAGCGTTCCCAGGAAAGAAATACCTGCAGAGAGGGCATTCTGGCTCTTTTCGTTTCTGCTGATGACCTGATCCAGCATATCCGCGCTGATTGCCTTCTGGAATCCTTCAATAATACCGCGATATAAACCACACAAATAATGGATGGATTCCGAACTGGAAATCTGCTTCAGGTGCGCCCGGAAATCCCGGTTGAAGTTCAGGGAGTCCTCATCCGACAGCATCTTCGGATCCGCCTGATAGGTCATATGTACAATCTGGTGTAAAAGGGAGTTCCTGTTTCCCATAGCAGATCTTACGCTGATCGGCACCAGAATGGATAACGGAAGTTCATTCCCGGGGTTCTCCCTTTCCAGTGACTGGCATACAAGCTGTACCAGAACGGAACTCGGACTTCCGCCTGAAGATTTCGCATATGTCATAAACTCATCAGAAGGAACCTGAAGCAGGAAATGTCCACCGTCCTCCGGCAACAGCTCTGTCTTACTTTTTTCTTTCGGGTACTCCGGATATTGAAACGTTTCTCCACCTGTTTTCCCCGCTGCTGCATTCATCGGGCCAAGTGTATCCACCATCAGGTATGCATCCGCTTCCTGATCTGAAGAGACACCATCCTCTATTGTCCTTACTCCTTCCGGTACAGGATAAACAGTTCCATCGAACGCGCAGTAATAATAGTAGAAAAATGTTGCCAGAACCATACGGATTGCTGTTCCATCAGTTACTACATGATCAATATAGAATGCGATTCTGTGATCTTTATAGCAGATCGTAACAGCATGATAATTTCCTTCCGCTGTTGCAGGTTCAATGACATCTTCCGTCTCGCAGATCACAAAATCCAGTGGATTCTCCGCAAGATAATATGCACAATCTCGCTTCACAACGGCCTTTGTAAAATACGGATAAACCTGTATGGTCTTATTCCATGCAAGCTGAATGCACCTGCCGCACACGGGTTCTTCAAGGATAAACGCATTCGTTATATATAGAACGGTTTCTTTTCCGGATACATTCCTCTGGCAAACACACCCGCAAACAACGGGCGGCAAACGGGTCCGAGGTCCACCGCTGAATCATGATTCAATTCTGCTTTTTCAGGCTTACTTTTCATCTGTCAATCTCCTCATACCTGAACAGATTCATCATCGGACACCCTGTTCTATCTTCCTGACATCCACAAATTCATATTCACTTCCCCTGCCAAGCGCATACGTGACAGCACCGCAGGTAACATTTGCCAGAAGGGCATCACATCTCGTCAGCCCCTCCAGTGTCACGATATAATCCAGCGTTCTCCGGAAGGGATCATCTTCCGGGTCTTTCTCATACACGTCCTGCAGCAGCATATTCTGGTTTTCTTCCTTGCGGTAATCAACCCGTTGCTGGTTCGTATAGATCAGCCGGTCTTTCAGTTCACTGTTCGCAAACAGTTCAAAAATGCTCTCTTCTTCTGTAGCCAGATACACAAGATCGAAATGCTTTTCCTCCACATACTGAATCGCTCTTTCCAGTGTCTCCTGCGCAGAAATGCCATGCGGAACAAATTTTGCGGTTTTGGGAATCAGGTAATCACTTCCACGTACAACAACGGCAAGGACACGTTTCTTTTCTTCCGGAAAAATCTGAACCAGTTCCTCATCTACATGCTTCTGGATGTCCGGCAGATACTGAAGATCCGATCCGTATTTCAGCTCAGCCCTCTGATTGGAGAAGGTAAACTCCGTGATATAGGGATTCAGGTTCAGATTGGAATTCTGGTCCAGGATCACATGCTGAGAGTTATAGACCTCTTGAAGGCTGTACGGAGAAAGCTGTTCAAAAAACATGCCCCATACATCCTCTCCGCTTGTTCCCGCAAACTGATTCGGGTCGTTGAAGATCCCCAGATCAACTACAGGAATCATATTCGGTCTGAGATGGCGGATCATCTGCTTCACACCGATTACATTGCTGATCAGTGCAGTCAATCCATTCTCCTTGACAGGCTGTTTGATCAGATAGAAGGTTTTATCGGGGTTTTCAGGACCATAATAGAATTCCCTTCTGATCCAGTACAGGCTGGTCATGACCTCATAGCTTGACACATTCCCCATAAACAGACCCTGGACATCCCACTTTATCTCCGGATAAGCTCTGAGGGTTCTTACGGCTTTTAATTCAGGATGCTGTTCAAACAGTGTTTCCTCACGATCCGCAATGATCAGCTTTTCATTTCGTTTGAAAAAGAAAGCCGCATTCGGATCCAGAAAGCATACCGTCAGTTCGGGATTGTGCGCCATGGCAACCCTCGCGGAATGATAGCTGTACTCCTCCAGAGTCTGAAATATGATCAGCTGATAACGATCCACATAGGAATAATCAAGCCCTTCATCAGAAAAAGAATACTCCCAGTAGTTGGACAGATGCATCTGGACTCTTGGATTATCCGGATCAAGATTGCAGGGCTTGTTTTTCATCCATCCCAGGCAAAACACAGGTGTGCCATGATCAAAGACAACCACCTTATGGTGTCGCATATCTTTATTGCGATGATAGAAATCTCTTGCCTGAAGAAAGACTTCAGGATTAAGATCAAATGCCTTCCGGATGGTCTTTGGTACATTATCAGCAGAAAATATTGAAATCATTTTTCCCTCCTTATTACCATGAAAACTGTTATGTAATGGCTACTGTCAAAAAGCTGCGATGAAATTCCAATTCATTCGCAGCTTTTTTCTGTTATGGATTACTCACCTGAGGATGAACTCGTACTGACGGTCTTTGTCGGGATGTAAGGAATCATCTCCCTGACCATCTTGGAGATTGGCATCGTCTGCACAACGACGCGTCCCGGACCGGTAACTTTCGTCACAAACAGACCCTGCTCGCCGAACAGGATGTTGGAGACGCCTTCGATCATCTGTACATCCAGCTCGCATGTCTCATCCATCATGACAAGATATCCGGAGCTGATGATCTTTGTCTCACCCTCTGCGAGTTCATAGACGACCGGTGTTCCATCCACTTCGATCAGCACAGTTCCCGTTCCTGAGAACTTCTGCAGAATGAAGCCCTCGCCCGAGAACAGTCCATGCGAGATCTTCTTCTGGAAGAAGACATCCATGTCAACCGACTCATCGCTTGCCAGAAAGCTTCCCTTCTGAGCAATGATGCTCTCGCCGTTCAGTTCAAACGCCAGAATCTGCCCCGGATAGTTGGACGAGAACGTGATTGAGCCGTCTCCTTTTGCGATATAGTGGTTCCGCATCAGTTTGTCGCCTGAGAAGATACGTCCCAGCATTTTTTCAAACGTTCCGCCTTCGGTCCACATTTCGATCTGCGGATCCATCCAGGCCATCGCACCCGCTTCGCAGAAGACGCCTTCTCCGGTTTTCAGTTCGCACACAGCTGCCGGCATATTGCCGCCGATAATCTCATACTTCATGCTTTTTTCCTCCTTCAACAATTCTTCATGAATTCAACTTTGCTTTGCGTTTTAAATGCCCAGATGCATTCGCTCACAGATGCTCAGGCACTCTGCTGTTATCAGAATATTACTGGCTATTCCGGTTTTTCTTCAGGATTTCATTCAGCTCATGGACAGCTTTCCGGTACCTCGCAAGCATGATCAGAAACACGATCAGATAAGCTATTCCCATGAAGTATGCCACGCCCGCAATATCCGCCAGTGAAAAGGTGATCCATCCAAGGTACAGCGCAATCATGACATAGACAACAAAGATCAGAGAAAAATGGGCTAAAGTACATCTGAGAAGGTTCCTGTTTTCCAGTTCATTAATTGCAGTTCCTCCCATTCCGACAGCTCCGGGAAATCCGGACAGAAGAGTCTGAATGAGAAACGCTTTGCCTTCGCTTCCCGATTTTTCAGAGAGAAGTTCCGAAACAATCCGATTATCACCGCCGGGAAGATAAGAAAACAATACAGCAATCAGATTACCGGCCGCCATTACTTTCATCGCCTCTCCCGGATCACCTTATATCCTTATTCCGGTCCGGTGTTTTTCCGGCATGGATTCCGGTTTCAGCGGCGGAAAATTCTTACTGCCTTCCCGCCGGTCACTTTTTCCCAGCGATCAATGATCATCTGGCAGAAAGGCACTTCCAGTTCCATCATGAAGCAGGTCTTGCCGGTTCTCTCGCAGGCAAGCATCGTCGAGCCGGATCCGCCGAAAATATCCAGAACATTCTGCACTGCATATTTTACAAGGAACAGCTGTATGAATGCGATGCTTTTCTGGTGAAAATGCTCTGTCCTGTCATCATCCAGCGTATTCCGGTATTTCATCTTTATTACACTCGAAAAATCTTCTTCCGAACCTACCGGAGGACGGGGGTTTCCCTTGGTTTCATGGGAAACGAGTATATGCTGTAAATGTGCGCAATTGTTGATCAGCGCCGCAAATCCGAAATCTGCCACGAAGAATTCCTGAAACTCAAAGCGGCTGTTCTTCAGGTACCTGACCATATTCACATCATCATTCATTATGAAAACATGGGCATCCTCTGTGTTGTCGAACAGGATACTGTTATAAAGCGATTCCCTGAAATCATAAGGAGGATCCGTGAAAACGGTATCTGCCCTGACCCCATCCATAAGAATTGCCACATCTTCTGCGTTTGTGCTGTCACCGCACATGAGCCTGTGATTTCCCAGCTGAAAAACATCACCCTGTCTGATATCAAACGATTCATCCGTTTTTCCCTGATAGGTTTTCGGTAAAATCCAGTGATCCTCTCCCTGGAAGATTCCATTAACCTGTTTCTCTTTTACGCCAAGTGCCTGGATTTCTTCAGAGGCGAAGCCTGTAAGCTTCAGAAAATCGACCGGAGACTCATCAATCCTCTCCAGAAGCAGTTTGAGCTTATCCTTATCCCAGTCAAAATCAATCCTGTTCAGGGCAAGGTTAAAAGCCATTTCTTTTTCAGGAATCTTGATTGTTGTAAGTACCACATCAATCTCTTCAACTCCCATGTCCCTGAGCGCAAGAACCCGCTTCGAACCGCTGATCACATGATTATTATGAGAATTGACGACAACCGGAATTACATACCCGCATTCTCCAATCGAAGTTTTCAGTTTACGCATCATATTCTCAGAAGTCTGCTTGGCATTCCATTCCGGAATAATCAGATCATCGATTCTCATTTTTTTAAATATCATGATTACTATCCCCCTTCTCAGAAATACCAGATCCTTCTTTATTATATTCTGACTGCCCCTCAAAAAAAGGCAGAAGAAAACCCGGAAAACATCTTCAAGCGGGTAAAAGTTCATTGGCGTTCCGTGTACTTCCCGGAACGCAAACGGAGCCGCCCGCCTTACGGCAGAGTGACTTCGTTTTTCACTTGTAGCAACGTGTGTTCTGACTGCACATCGTCCGTAATGATGCCGGATCACAGAGTCAGTTCATCCTGTAACTGGCTGAACTGAACGTGCCTTTCCTGCTGCTCTCAACGTAACGTTGCACTAGCACACCCGAACCAGAAATAGGATTACTGCAACATTTTATACAACCGGTCCGGAGTCGGAGCGTTCCGGTGTATATTTCTTGTTTTTCTCCCGCAGGGCACACCACTCTTCCCAGGAGATATATCTGTCAGAGACATTAATATTTCTTGCCATGTCCTCGGCGTCTTCCCATTCAAAATAATAGTAGGTTGCTATATCATCGCCGGTTTTGTCATCGATCAAATGAATACGATACCCATCCTCGCTTCCGCTTTGATAAAGATATCCGCCATTTACCTGATCGAGGTCCTCAGTGTTCAGTTTTCTTTCTGCCTTCAGCTTTTTCACTTCTTCTTCACTCAGATACAGAAATCGGATGTCATTGCGGCATCTTTCTTCCATCTGACGAAGACTGTACACCTGGTTCATATACGCGAACAGCACATCTTTCATCATCATGAGGCTATTGTGACCCTGATTCCCGCGGTGTGGCTTCAGGAACTGCTTTAGATTGACCTCCTTAATAACCTCAAGAAATGACCACAAGGGATCATATTTGTCGATAGCGACAGATAAATCCAGTGGTAACCGGAGCTGTTCTGCGTTATAATCCAAGTGCTTGGTTTGGGTATAGTTAGAACATGCTTGCATGCAATAATTATATCAAACAAAAAGTGTCTTTCCCTTAATTGGGTTAGACACTTTTCTTTTTCGGGCTAGTTTTATGCGTTACAGCCCCTAATGTTATTTCGTTTCGCTATGTCGTTGCATTACCCTTCGTTACGTCTTCACGGCAGCTCCAGCTTGAGTGTCAGCAAGACGTTAGAGGGCGTTGTAAGTGGACACGATGTTATTATTCCCACTCGATTGTTCCGGTAGAAACGTATCAATTGTAAATAATTTCTTCATCTGCTCTATTTCCCAAATTTCATGTATTCCGCAAAATTTTCTTCAGGTACAGCTTTCAGGTAAACAGTATCCCATAATGCCGGCTCATGTCTTAACGAAAGCGAAAAAGCTGTATCGGCAGGAAAAGTTTCAACCTTTCCTGCCGATGAATTTCATTACTGCACTGTCAGTAACTCAGGATTTCAGCAGATTCGAAAACTGCAGCTCCTGTCGTCAAAGAAGGTAAAGACGAGCCAATGGTGTTGGTTTCAACGGAGTCAGTGAGATTCGTGCCAATCGGATTCTTCGCCGTAGAACTCCTTCCACATTGCCTCCATGAACTCCATCCACATTTCTTCCATAGCAAAGTAAGGAACGGGATGGCCCTTGAAGAACGAATCCTCTTTACTCTTATCCTCCGGGTTGAAGGGGTTATAATGCATTTTCTGCCCGGCATAATATACTTCTGCCGGCAGGATGTTGCTGAAGCCATCATGCTCCGCCGTAAGAAGATCGGTATCGAATACCAGATAGT
>JAFYGX010000156.1 GCA_017543025.1 Solobacterium sp. | reverse complement strand
TAATGAATCAAGGTATTCTTTTGTAATTACAGGCATCTTACTCACTCCTCCATCTGACTATAGAATAGAGGAACGATTCAAATTCACTGTCCAAATTTTGGTATAGTCACGAAATTACCAACATTTATCTTGAGAATAGCCTTAAATAATGAACCGATGGTACTGTCCATCTCAAAGTGAAAGTACGCAGTATCCTCAAACTGCCCTCTCTCGAACCCAGGGTTTCCCGCACTGACGCGCTCCGGTAAGGAGCATCGGTTTCCGGTCGGTTCTGTTTTTTCGTTCAATCAGCTGATCCATGATCATTCGTTTCATGGGAACCCTCAGTTTCCATACCGGTTTCATGCATGATTCGACGGTAAAACGAGGACCGGCGAAGAATTATGACTTCACTCACGAAAGGCTGCCGGCACAACGGGCAAGGACGCGGCCTTTGACGCATCCTTCTGTTCCATATACGGACGGAATGCCGGAAGGCAGCCGTGCATCCCGGGTGAAATGAAACTGCATGTGCAGATGCGCCGTGACTTGTCTATTCGCTTCGATTCGATGATTTCCAGTGAAGCGCAGCTCTTGTCTCTTCCGCAAAGTCGTACTGGGACATGTATTTTCCGTTGAACTGATGCATTGCGGAAGGATCTCCCTGGAGGTAGCGGTAATAATCACAGTCCACCCGCGAAAGATCGATGCCGATCCCGATCCGTTCCTGATGATAAATCACATCCGGAGCACCGGCCGCGGCAAACGTGTCTTTCAGATCCTTGACATATTTCCGAAGGCGGGCTTTTGTCTGCTTGTCTGCCGGCTCATCCGGCCACAGACATCCGATCAGGGTGTCGTTGGAGCACAGGGCTCCCACATGATCCACGAGACATGCAAGAAGCTCTCTGCTTTTTGAGTAGGAGAATTCCAGCGGAACATTGCCGGCGAATACTTCAAACGTTCCGAAGCAGCGGATGCGAATCCTGGAAGGACTTTTCACGGTCCCGTCAAAGCGGAGCACGGACAATTGATGAGCTACTGCCTCCTGTGTCAGAGGCTTGAGCAGATATCCGCTTGCGTCCAGTTCGAAGGCCTCCAGGGCGTACTCCGAATGTCCGGTGATGATAATGATATTCAGCCGCGGATTGTCTTGCCTGAGATGCTTTCCGAGAACCAGTCCGTTCATCGGACCGGGCATTTCCACGTCCAGAAACGCCGTATCGGGATGGAATTCCTTCGCTAGGCGGAGCGCCTCCTTTGGATCGGCGGTTCCCCGGTGCGTTCCGTCCGGATCGAGTTTATTCAGTATTTCCAGCATCAGTGAAACTACGAGCTGCCGGTCGTCAACCGTAAGCGTATTCATCCTTCAGCCTCCTTTGCGGGAATCAGAATAACGGCTTTTGTGCCGTCTTTTCCTTCCGTGATCTGAAGGCTCCCTCCGCAGAGTACCTCCAGGCGTTTGCGGGTGTTTTCAATGCCGATTCCCCGGCTTTTTTTCTGTAATTCGGTAAGATCGCCTGTTCCGGTTCCGTTATCAAGCACGGTGATGCGGACATAATCACCCAGTGTCTCCGTTGTCAGCAGAACCCTGCCGGTACCGTTCGGACAGGTTAATGCGCCGTGTTTGACGGCATTTTCCACGATCGGCTGGACGGTGAGCGGCGGCAAAGTGAAACTGCGGATATCCAGTTCGTAGTCAAACCGGAATTTCCGTGCGGGATCCGCCTGCTCGAGGGCAATGTACTGGCGAATGTGACGCAGCTCTTCGTCAAACGGAATCCGCTCTTCGCCGCTCAGCGCATCGATATTTGCCCGAAGATAACCGGAGAGGTTTTCGATGGTTTCGGCGGCGGCCTGAGGATCTGTTCTGCACAGTGCGGCGATGGCGGACAGCGTGTTGAAAATAAAATGCGGACGCATCTGCAGGGTCATAAGAGTGGCCTGTCCGCGGTCAAGACGCTGTTCTGTTTTCTTGATCTGTTTTTCACTGTCGGCGGTAATGCAGTTCTGCACAAGATGAAGTGCGACGGACCAGCCCAGGTCAAACAGGCTGAGATCCGGGAATATGATTTCAAAACAAAGGGCAAGAACCGGCGGAAGCACCGCACAGATAATCTGATCCACGGGAATCTCCGCTCCTTTCGGAATCCGCAGGTCACCGTTCTCGCTGCACAGAATGCACAGTCCGAGAAGTATGGCGGAGAACAGAGACGGAACCACTGCGGCCGTGATGAACAGATTCCCGGACCCGGTTTCCGGAAGGGATGCATTGATAAGAAAACCGGTCAGCCGGAGACACAATGTGAAAAAATGCAGCAGGGAAGCATAAAGGAGAAAATTCTGTTTCCGATGATTGATATGCCCTGATGGTTTTCCGGTGAGATAGTATGGCATCAGCGGCAGGAACAGAATGATGATACTGCAGATATCTGACATAATGCTGGCACTCATTGTGAATCCTCCTGCCGATCTTACCCTGAAATCGTCTCCATAAATCTGGCAGTTCTGTCCGAGAAGCGTGCAATTCTGATCTGAATGACAGCGTAACATGCAATCGCAAGCAGCAGGCTTCCTGTTGTAATGCGCCGCAGCAGTACCGAACCGGAATACAGACTTGCCGGAACAACCACGGCGAACAGCAGAAACAGAACAAGACAGATGAAGACTGTGATCATCTTTGAAAGAAATTCCGCACTGCGTGAAAGTGACGTATCTCCGACGCGCCTGAGAATGTCCCGATAACCGAGCAGAAGTTTGCGAAGTGCAATGCAGCGAAGCAGCAGCACCAGGACGGTTGCCGTCAGAAAAGCGGCAGTGATCAGCGGGAAGTGCAGGTTTTCCGGAACAAGTACATCCGTAATATGCGTAAACATGGCTATGGCTTCCGCAAACATCAGCGCAACAAAAACGCGCCTGGAACGAAGCAGATCGTCTGACTCATCTTCGATTTCGCTGATCCCGCTGACCGTAATCAGGGCACAGAGCGCAGCCGCGCAGTACTGGAGTGCCAGAATGGAATACAATGCCCGAACGGCAGTCGTCGGATTCTGGAGGAGCGCTTCCGCAGTGACGGAGGACGGATTGATGCCCGAAGCGGCAACCTCATGAACGATGGCTGAAAGAAGGAAAGAGATCACCGCGGGACAGAGAAACATCAGGCACACATTCAGCTGCAGTCCGAGACGGATTCGATTGAAACTGGCCGCATTAAATTTTCCCGTGCAGTTCATCATACTCTCCGGATCCTTCTGTTTTTACTATAACTGACTTTTCCATATCATACCTGACGTTCCCTATGCGTGAACCTGACGGCCGAATTCTTTTCATCAGGACGGTGCTCGATGGAAACGCATTCACGGATACGGAACGCTCCGTAAATTATAGTACTCATGTAATTAGAAACGGAAGGCCGGTCAGCAAAGAAGGAGCCAGACTCCTCATCGATGCCGCGTTCATTGAGCGACCTCAAAAGACGCCGGCATTTCTGCCGCCGAACCCCTCACGGTCATGATTGCCTTAAGAATAAAGGAAGGGGATATGGAGAAAAAAGACAAGAAAGACAAACGCATGTTTCTGTCGACCGGAAAACTGATTCTGGCGTCACTCACACTCAGCTTTGTGATGATTTTGCTGACGTACGGCGCCGTGGTCGGCATGAGGCAGAAGCATCTTGAACAGCAGGCTGACACAACCCTGTTTGAAACGATGCGTCTGGCTGATTTTGAAGGAGGAACCTATACTTCGGAACAGCTGAAAAACTCAAAACTGACCGTCATCAATATCTGGGAGACCACCTGTTCGGCATGTCTCAGCGAAATGCCGGATCTTCAGGTCGTATATCAGAATCTCGATCCAAACGAGGTTCAATTGATCGGCATGTGTGCAGATGTGGTCGAAAAGGACGGTACCGTAAAGGAAGACTATCTTGCGGAAGCCAAAGACCTTCTGGAACAGGCGGGCTGCACGTTCCCGCAGCTGATTCCGGATGAAACAGCCTTTACCTTCATCCGTTCGTTTGTGTCGGGATTCCCTACCACGGTCTTCCTGGATTCAAACGGAAAGATCATCGGTTCCACGGCCGGCTCAAGGAGTGCAGAAGAGTGGCTTGAACTGATCGGCACCTATCTTGACAGCGTATCTTAAGAGGAATAACGAATGAAAAACAAACGAACTATGATTGCGATTGCGGTGCTTGTGCTTTCCGCAGTGCTGATTGCGGCAGGTGTTATTGCGGGTGAACCGGATACTGTTTTTAACAAGGCGGCGAAAGTATGCATGGAATGTATAGGAATTGGCTGATATGACACCGATGGAAAAACAGAAAAAACAAAGCCGTACCAGAGCCTGGTTTCAGGCCGCCTGGTTTGCGGTCACAAATGGATATCTTCGCGGATATACATCCGGGAAAATCTTTGACGGCGCAACAAAGCGTCTTTGCGTTCCCGGGCTGAACTGCTATTCCTGTCCCGGCGCGTTCGGTGCCTGTCCGATCGGTTCGCTTCAGGCAGTGCTGGACAGCCGGAATTACAAAATCTCACTGTATGTATTCGGATTACTGACGGCATTCGGTGTATTGTTCGGACGGCTGGTCTGCGGCTGGATGTGTCCGTTCGGATTCGTGCAGGATCTGTTCTATCGGATCAGGACAAAATTCAAAAAGAAGAATCTCCCGGGCCATAAATACCTGCGGTATGTCCGCTTTGTACTTCTGATTGTATTTGTTATTCTTCTTCCCTCCTGCGTTGTCGATGCGACGGGAACCGGAAAACCGACCTTCTGCGAATTCATCTGCCCGAGCGGCCTTCTGCTTGGCGGCATTCCGCTTACGATTCTCAACGAGGGATTCCGCGCTGCGATCGGCATCCGTTTCTGGTGGAAGTTTGCGATTCTTGCGGCAGTGCTGATCGGATCTGTCTTCTATTACCGTCCTTTCTGCAAATATCTCTGCCCGCTCGGTGCAATCTACGGAGTATTCAATCCGATCTCGACCTATCGTCTTGAAATTGATCACGACAAGTGCATTCAATGCGGTGCCTGTCAGCGTGCCTGCGGCATGGACATCCGGACATTCGAAACCCCGAACAGCATGGACTGCATTCGCTGCGGTTCTTGCATCAGCGCGTGCCCGAAAGGTGCGATTTCAAGCACCTGGGGGAATGCCCGCTCCAGAGTGGCATCCCGCTGCTTCATAGATGACACCGGGACTATGACACAGGAAACAGCGGCAGCGCTGGTTCCGCAGCCCGCAAAAGCAGTTGTTTTCGGTGTGATCCTGATTCTCTTCAGCGTCATCGGATTCGTCGGGGGAATCATCGGTGTAGTCAATGCGTTTATGTATAATCTGCTCTATGAAATGGGCACACCGATGACCGGCATTTTCTACAGCCTGTTCAAACTCGCTTCCTGCCTGATTCTGTTTTTTACCGGAATCCATGCGATCGCAAACCGGGAAAAACCCGAAAAACTCATTGTGCTGAAAGAACGGGTATCCAAGGCGGTGCTTTTGCTGGTGATCGGTATTGTTCTGATGGGAATTGCGGCGGCTTTGAACACGGATGCCCTCGGGCCGTATGCGCTGTATACGATGGTCTTCTTTATCATGGCATTCTCGCCGCTTCTGATCCTGCTGGCGGGAAGCCTGGAGGCACAGATCAAAGGCCAGGCCAAATCCAATGCAGGCTGGACGATAAATGTGATTCTGGTATGTATCGTATTGCTTGCCCAGCTGATTTTCCTCGGGATTGCGTTCGGTTTGATTCCGCATCCCTGAGTCTCTGAATCAAAGCCGGTTTATCCGTTGTACCGACGGATGCGGGAATATGTCTTACGGATCTGACCGGAGTCTCCTCTGACAGGGGAGGACATCCGTACGGTACCGGAAGTGATTCGAAGATTGGCTGTGCCGCAGAATTATGAAACGCTTCCTTCGCCGGCAGGTGAAGAAGCAGAGAAATCAACATGTCAGTCTGATCGTTCGAGAATGAGAAAAGGAGAAACGCATGGAAAACAATAACAACAGTCTTTCGAATGCCGAACTGAAAGAGATCACAGGCGGAAACGCTAAAAAGATCTATGTGTGTGAACTTTGCGGTGAACCTTATTGGGGGTGCGGATTTGTTGTTCGCAATATTGAAACACTGAAATATGTGACGCTCGGCTTACGCTGTGAGAAACATTGCAGGGAAGCGCTTGCCCCGTACCTCAGCAGCGGCTGGACTTTTGTCCAGTGGCTTTAATCAACCATGTCAGAATGAATCCCGTCTTCGCCGGCCCGGCCGTTGAATACAGCAATCCTCATATACAGAAGTCCGCTGCTTTTTGAACGGCGGCGGATCGGACCGGGGTGCCCGGCAATGGATGAATCGTCGGCGCAAAAGAGGCCGTAAGTGCGCTGTTTCTTCGGAAACGAGGGGTTCCGACAACGGTGCGGCCTCTTTTTTCCGAGCGATCACAAACCGTTTTCGCGCCGGAATGATTCGGCAGACGGAGCCTCGGAAAGGGATGTAGGGATTTTCCGTATCCGGTTTTTCATCCATTCATTTGTCTTCAGCCGGAAATACAAGATACGCTTCACCCTGTAAAGGAAGTTTGCGCACGCCTGTGTGCTGTCTCATATTACACAGCGCAGCCGGGTCACGCTGCAGTCCATTCAGTCCGCTTCGCTTTGGGTCAGCCTTCTTTGAGAGGACCTCAGAGTACAGCGGAGCGGAATCAGAACGCAAAGCGGATCGTCTGACGCTTCCGGTGCAGCACCGAGGCGATTGTGATCAATGAGGAAAAGGTCATGGCAATCATAAAAAAGAAAGCCCGTGCAGTGAATGAACCATATTTTCTTTCGATGAAGAAATTAGTCGCACCGATGGTTTTTAATGTGCTTGTCACGGCACTGGTTCTTGTCATTGTCCTTGGTTGGATGTTTACGTATAAGGTAATCTCTCTTCTTTCTACAAAGGGACAATGGCTGAGCAATAACATACAGAATGTCATGCTTGACGGCATGATTTACAGCAGTGAATTTACAGACCTGCAGAATCGGAGACTGACATTTCTGAACCATTACCAGGAAGTCACCGGAGTGGATGATGAGACCCTGATTTCCTATTGCGAGGAAAAGTTCGGCGGGCCGGGATATGTCATTCTGGACAAGGACGGTCATCTGTATTGCGGCAGTCTTCTTGTTCCGGAACCTGAACAGAAGAACGCATTAATCAAGGCAATGTCCGATCAGTCCGCTTCCTTTGCGAAAACCGAGGATCATACCCTGTTTTATAAACCGCTGAGCAGCGGCAGCGTCCTTGGGATCGTATTTTCCAATGATAACTATGAAGATCTGTCCACGGCATCTCAGAATTACCGGCATGTACTGTCATCTGCGGATGAATACGCGGAAACCGGCGACGGAACTGTTCTGAACAGCTTTGCGGTTATGATGGACCGTTCCATGAACATCCTGACTGACGCTCGGGGAAGTCATGAGATGAAGCCTCACAGCGGGCTTAATGATCTGGAAGATACGGAGGGACTGTATCAGATTACCATCAGTACGGAGTCCATTCTGGGGATTGCGCATATGCTTGCGAATATTACCTATAATGGAGAAAAATACATCGGTGTCTTTATTTACAACGAGGAAATCGAGAAATACATCATTTACAGTGCCCGGTTCAGCGGGGAAGTCTCGTCGCAGTTCTACATTTTCTTTGCCCTGTTAATGGCATTCCTGATCGGGATCACCGTTTTGACCTGCTTCATCTATTACATTCGTCAATACAACAGATACCATGGTGAAAATGATTCCTACTCCCCGAAAGCCGTTCAAAGCAAATCCCGCATCATGGTAATCATCGGAACGGTTCTGATTGCCCTTGTCGCATACTCCGCACAGACTCTTTTCTCCCTCTCGATCTATGTCCTGGATGACCGTGAGGAACTTGAATCCATTAAGAATGATTATGATTCCAATCAGAAGCGCATGAAGCAGCTGGAGGAGGAGTTTACGGAAAACCATGTCGGTTGTGCACAGCTGATTTCTGAGTTTTTCGGAAAGGAACCGAAGATCATTACCCAGGATGAACTGTCTTTCCTTAGTGAGATTTTCGATCTGAAAGGGATGATCGTATATGACCCTGCAGGCAGTGAATATCTTTCCAGCGGCCGGTATCTGGATCAGTCGTTCAGCACAACTTCCTCTGATTCCACCTATATTTACAATGATCTCAAAAACGGTGCCGATTATGTTCAGGTGAAGGATGTTGCGGGAACAACCGATGATTCTTCCGTCTGTTCCGTCGCAGTCCCGATTCTTGATGACAGAAACTCCGTTCTTGGATTTCTTGATATCCGGTATTCGACGGACGCTCTGAAACGCTCCGTTGAATCTGTTTCTCTTAACGGCATGCTTCAGAACAGCCGTCAGGAAGGTTACACCCAGTTCTATGTCATTGATCCGGAAACAAATAAGATTCTCGTTTCTCCGAACAGTACGTATGACGGAAAGGATGCGCTTGATGTCGGTTTCAAAGAAGAAGCGCTGAATTCCGACTTCTTCGGAAAGCAGAGCATTGACAACAAGGTTTACTACATGACAGCCGGTAAACTGGAGGACATGCTGGTATTCGTATGTACGCTGCGAAATCTCATTTATCTCAACCGGATTCCGTTCACGGTTATCTGCGTTGTCCTGTTTCTTCTGGAAATGGCAGTGATGATATTTGTGCTTCGTAAGAAACGCTCCGGAAGACCGGTCATCTATGCTTCAAAAGAAATTCATGAGTTTTTGCTTGCGGATACAAATCTCGATTATGCCGAAGTGGAAACCGCGGACGGAATCAAACAGGCAAAAACAATCACTTCACGCCTTTCCCTGTTCGGAACCGGATGGCTGCGGAAAACACCGGAACAGAAAATCATACGAATCCTGCGCTCCCTGATCTCCATCAGTGCACTCTTGTTCTTCTTCTATATTCTGATGATGCAGATTCAGGGGAATAACAGCAGTCTTATCATTCGGATTCTGAACGGTTCCTGGCCCAAGGGAGTCAATATCTTCTCTC
>JAFYGX010000155.1 GCA_017543025.1 Solobacterium sp. | reverse complement strand
CTGTACAATCCGAACGTCGGTGATCATCACTACACTTCCAGTACAGAAGAACGGGATATGCTTGTAAAAGCAGGGTGGAAGGCTGAAGGTATCGGCTGGTATGCGGATGACGCAGAAGGAATGCCGATGTATCGTCTGTACAACCCGAATGCGGTTACCGGAACCCATCATTACACCAGCAGTGAGGAAGAACAGAAACATCTGATCAGCCTTGGCTGGGTTGATGAAGGTATCGGCTTCTACGCCTGCAAATAAACCCATAAACGTCAGAAAGAGCGGATGACCGCTCTTTCTTTCTGCTCACCCTGACAGATTTCAGGGTGATTTTTTTCATGATCTGCAATTCATCTGCAGGCACATTTTCTGTTTGCTGTTTTAAGCCGTTTTACGGGGCGTTACAGCCTCACAGCGGGTAGATCTCTGCAGGAATCCCATACTCGGCGTATATACTCTTTAAACATCCTCACAACTCATCTTCTGAAGCATCCGCAAACTGCCAGATTACCCAGAAATGCTCTCAGGCGCATTTTAAAGGCTATATAAAGCGAGCTGTGCATGGTGCGGTAGGCCAATACTGGAAATATGTTTCATCGCGTATAAGACCTTTAAACGGCCTCACAGCGCGTACGTGTTTTTTGAGCGTGCTTTTTCCATTCGTTCAACGGGAAGCGGATACAGATGCAGAACACCTTCCTGCCTGCCCTCGACTTTTCTTCACTCACTTCTTTCTGTTTTTCAGTTCTTCTGCTGCTTTCTTCAGCTCTGCAAGTTGTTCCAGGGTCATATCATTCATCAGATCAGAAACACTCGATCTGTAAGCTTCCGACCTCTGCAGTGTGAATTCTTCCACACTTTCAGGAGCGCTGGTACCGATGATGCTGTCAAACTGATTCGGTGAATTCTCAGCCACTTTGTCGTTGCCGTGGATGTAATTATTGAAGGTTGTAGTGGGGCTGGCATGCCCCATCTTTTTTGCAACGATATCCGGTGGAGTGCCTGCTTCAATATCCAGCGTGCCGCAGGTATGTCGCATGTCGTAACCGCGAAGAACAGGGAGAATCTGTTTCTTCAGTTCCCGTTTTACAGCAGGATCGCTTTCTCTTCTGATTGTCTCTTTTACGGAATTATTCCACTGTCTCACAACCTTTTGAAACTTCTTATTTGGTGTGCCGACATCCATCAGACCACCCCGAACAGAGCAGAAGACAAGCTGTTCATCAAAATCGGAAAGTGGTTTCCCTTCCCATTGATCGCCCAGATTCTTTGCGGTGTTTTCCTGTTCTTCTCTCCATGTCTTAAGCGCATCGACAGCGATGGCTGCCATGGTTAAGATGCGATAGCCGGAATAGCTTTTGGGCACATCGACAACACTCCCTTCGGAAGTATCACTAATGGCGGATTCAATCGTAACTTTCGAAGAAGTGAGATCAATGTTCTTCCACGATAATGCCCGTAATTCACCTGGGCGCATGCCGCAGGTGATTGCAAGAAAGAAATATGCTTTCCATTTTGAAGAAACGGAAATCGTACGAGTATAGCCGCTGACGGTATACGGAACACCTTTGGAATCGATGCGGGTTCTTTCACCATAATAGTATTCCTTCGAAGAGCTGATGATATCGATAAAGAGTTTTGTCTGCTCATCGGTCCATGCGCCGGAATTCTTTTTCTTATTGCTCCGGTCAGTAATTTTGATTGAGGCAAAAGGATTCTCGCTGATCAGCCGTACATCTTCGATGAGATACTTGTATATTTTGCGGATGACACTGAGAACCTTCCGGCGTGAGGAAGGAGAGAGTTTCTTTACATCTCTGAGATATCTGAAATAGTCTTCCGCTGCCGCAGTATCAATTGACTCAATCGTTTTCTCGGCAAAATAGGGGAGGCAGTATCTTTCCGCCAATATAATATAATCGTCAGCACCTCGTCTGCGCAGTTCCCCTGCTTCCAGTAAACGGTAAATATATTCTTTGTATCCGGGAAAGCAGTCTTTGAACAGAACCTTGTCCGGACGTTTGCCCTGCGGAACCTTTTTGCCCTTGAGCTCCTCTTCCCATGCTTCAGCAATCTTGCGGACTTCATTTTCCTGCGCATCAGGAGTTTTGCTGTTCAGTTCATTGGGTCTGATCGTTCGATACCGTCTGTTTCTTGTACCGTCACCCCTGACACCTCCAAGATCTACTGTGATCTGCCACGCGGCTTTCCCGCCTTTCTTTGTACTGATTCGTTTGATAACGTTTGCCATATTCAATTCCTCAGATGCATTTTTGCCGACATCGTCTCTACCCATATTATACAAAACCCAAGTATTTATCGGTGTTTTTTTGCCGACATTTTGCCGACATTCGCTCGAAAAATTCTCAAAAAAACCGAATAGTTTTCAGTTATTCGAATATTTGACCGTTTTTACGGCTCTGCTCGTAAACCCGCATGAATAAAGGGTTTTCACTGTGTCCAGCAGCTTGAAAATTGATCTTCTCAAGCAGTTTTCAGGGGTGTGTAAGTCCTTCGGGACGAAGAGGTCATGGGTTCGAATCCCGTATTCCCGACTGAAAGAAAAGCCGCATAGGGATGCGGTTTTTTGTTGTTCTGTCTGATTCCGGCTGATGTGTTCATCTGAATGGCAGAGCAGAACGCGCATCCTGCAGTTTCATCCGATGAGGTTCCTTGTCAGGAGCCTGATCTGAAACGGAGTTCTCTGTCTGTTATGGCTGTATTATGTTCTTCTGCACAGGAAGGACATCACACATCCATGAATTCATATTCATCTTCTGCAGCAGGCTGAATGGATTTGCATATTTCCGAACAGAAAAACCGGCATTTCCGAAAACCTTACATGAAAATGCCGGTAATATAGATGTATATGGATGGATTGTGCTCTCTTCAGCGATGGAGAAGTTCAATTTCCTGTCCGTCTTTCAGAACGAGCAGAGTATCGGAAGGAAAAGCTGCAGCGCGTTCTGCATCGAATAATCCGGTGTCAGGTGTGACCGTGTGATAGGGAATTGTATGGGCTGCCTGAATGAGATCGGCACAGTGCCCGGCTTCTTCCAGGTCCATGTTGTAGACCCCGTCGCAGCAGAGAAATGCGTAGTCAATATGCTCCTCGGAGAGAGAAGCCATTTCTTCTGTTTCTGAAGTGTCTCCGCTGAAGTAGAGAACTGTGCCGTCGGAAAGCGTAAGGATATAACCGACGCATTCTGTGATGCTGTGATTCGGGTTATTTCCGGCCTGAGTTGAGCGTACCGTAGCGTAACCGAGGTCAAAGCTCTGATGACTGCCGCCGGCAAGGCTGTCGCTCCATGTGATCGTTCTGCAGTCCGGATTTGTTTCGCTGATTTTTTCGGGCGCGTTGTGATCGTAATGATCGTGTGTGATGAGAATCAGATCTGCCGGCAGATCATATCCTTCTCCGGCATAGGGATCAATATAAATGACTTTCTCTTCCGGCGTGACTATGCGTACGCTGGCGTGGCCAAGATAGGTCAGACGTGCATGTGCGGGTTCGGCAGAAGGCTGTGCGGTTTCTGCGGCCGGTGTGTTTATGACGGGTTCAGCTGTGCTTTGCGGCTCTTTTTCACCGGACGTGCCGCATGCCCCGAGGAAGCAGATTCCTGCGAGAGCAGAAAGAAGCAGTTCTTTTTTCATGGATTCATACCTTTCTGATTTTTCGGGCTCACGGAAGAAGCGCCGGCTGCTCTGAAGCGGAGTGCAGATGCAATCTGGTTCGGCGGTAATTCAGAACGAACATTATGGTACTGTTTCCGAAGAAAAATGACAACAGATACCGTAACGCTGCCATTTTATCCGCTGGACGGTACTGATTTATGATTAAAACATGGTTTTCCGGTACGTATGGATTGAAATTCCGATGAAAAAGACATTACTATGAAAGAAAGAAACGGCAAATGATCCGGTTGCCTGGAACAGATTTCCCACAGAAAAAGGGGGTGCGTCAGATGCCCGGAAGATATATCTATTATATTCAGGCGAATCTGGTCTGTGTTCTGATTTTTCTGATCATGCTGGTTCATGATTTTCTCAATATTGACCGGCAGGAAAAACAGATTAAATTTGATACGGCGCTGTTCTGCTTCATACTGTATTTTATTTCAGATGCAATATGGGCGGCAGCAGAAGAAGGGATGATTGCCAAGACTGCGTTCAGTTCCTTTCTGATCAATTCTGCCAACTTTTTCATCATGAATGCGATCAGCTATTCCTGGATGAGATATGCGCTGGCTGCTGAGCAGATTCCCGGCAGAGATGTGCCGGGAAACCGATTTGTTCAGCTTCTGCCGATTATTGTTTCGACAGTGGTGCTGGCACTGCTGTTTCTGATATCGCCCGGAACACTGATCAATGAGGAACTGGTTCTGCAGCCGGTATATTCGGTGATTCAGAGTCTGGTTGCCTATATTTACATCATCACACTGATGTTCTATACCATTGGCCGGGCATTCCGTGAAAAGAACCAGACAGAGCTCCGGAAACATCTGATGGTCGGTCTTCTGCCGCTTATGGTGATCATAGGAGGCCTGGTTCAGATGAATCTGTCTCCGGAATCGCCGATCTTCTGCTTCAGCTGTACGATTCTGATGCTCATATTCTATATTGCGCAGATGGAAGACCGGATCTCACTGGACCCTCTGACCAGACTGAACAACCGCGGTCAGATGATACGCTATCTTTCACAGGAATCAACGGGGCATCATAAGGACGGACGCAGATGTTATGTAATCATGATTGATGTCAATGATTTCAAAATGATCAATGACACCTTCGGGCATATCGAAGGGGACCGGGCGCTGAGGATTGTGGCCGGCGCGCTGAAATCTTCGGTTCGAAGCAGTCCGGTTCCGGTATTCATCGCCCGTTACGGAGGGGATGAGTTTATTCTCATCGCGCATCCGAAAACCGAATCTGATATCGAAGAGCTGTGCCGGGATATCCGAAGGGCGGTATTAAACGGATGTGAAAAGGAAAAAGCGCCATACCGGATTGAAGTCGGAATCGGCTATGAAGAACACAGAGAAGAAGAAAACGGCTTTGAGAACTGCATCGAGCGGGCAGACCGACGGCTGTATGAAAACAAGGAATACCTCAAGCAGAACGGCATGACCACCAGGGCTGCCTGATCAGAGGTGTATTCATCGCAAAGCGGAACAGGAAATCCGCTTTTTCTTTACCATCTGCGTCATTTGCCGGAAACGACATGCCGGAAATGGTGAAATGACAGGGGTGATAAAATAAAAGCAGTTCAGTAAAAACAATCGGCCGCAGCGGCAGACGGATCAGGCATGGGATAACCGGATCACGATCATTCATCTGAAAGATTTTCAGCCTGCGGTTTTTTGATATCTTCAGAATTAACAGAAGGGGGCATTCATATGAATCAGAAGGCATTGCTCGCAAAAGTCGATCTGGCAATTGCAGCTCTGGAAGAAGTGAAAAAGGAATTGCTGGAGGCAGAAGAACAGCCTGTACCTGCAGCGGGAAAACGGAAATCTGCCTCAAAGGCAGCCAGTACTCCTGCACCGAAAGAACTGCGCTGTCCGAATTGCGGAACTCCGTATACGCTGGATTCTGCCTTCTGCATGCAGTGCGGACAGAAACTGAATGCAGTTCAGCCATCCGCTGCAAGTCCCGAACGCGGTGCTTTCTGCATGAACTGCGGTGCACCGGTCGGACCGTCCGATTCCTTCTGCATGCAATGCGGAGCGAAAGTGCAGTAAGAATGCTGTTGCGATAATAATCAGAACAGCGAAACCGTCAGATAACGGGCAGTGAAGACTGCTGTGAAATACAGAAACAATACAGCCATTCTGGGGGAATGACGAAAAACAGACTGCAGTGCGGTCTGAGAATGCCGGAGCTGATCCGGTATGCGCAGCCAGAGGCTGGGGAGGTAAACAGAATATGTTTTGCAGATACTGCGGAGCGCAGAATCCGGACGGAGCGAAATTCTGTCAGAAATGCGGAAAGCCTGCAGGGCCTTCTCCTTCCGTGAATCAGCCTGCACCGCCGGCACAGCCGGCAGCGAAAGCTGCTTCTTCCGCTCCGCGGAATACCGCGCGAACAGCGGCATCCAGTGCGGGAAAAACGGCAGCCCCAAAGACCTCACCGCGCCAGGCAGCCGGTACAGCTGCCGCAAAAAAAGCGGGCGGAGGGCTTATCGGAAAGATTGCGGCGGTAGCGCTGGTCGGTACCGCTGCAGCAGTCGGCGTGAATATGCTGATGGATGACGGAGGCGGCGGAGGACATGACGGAGGCGGGACAGGATACCGGCCGCCGGTAACCGCAGCCCCGAACTCGTCCGGCGGCAGTACCGATTCCGGAAGAGAAGCTTCGGTTTCCGGAGATTCGGAATATTATCTCTGGCAGATGGCTTCCCCCGATGAAGGCGGAATGGAATGTCTGCTTGTACGGATTTATGAACAGGACGGAAGATCTGTCATGGAAATCCTCGACCGGGATGGGGAGGCTGATGAAGAAGTGCCGTTAGGCGGCAGCGTCTCCGGCGGCAGCTTTACGATTACGCAGTCGGATGACGGAGACCATTCCTCCGCTTCATTCCGCAGAAACAGTGACGGAAGCTGGGAAGGGATGATGAGCTACAGCGGGGAAGACGGTTCTGCGCAGACGTACGGGAAATTTACGCCCCTGATCCGTTCCGGTTCAGACTGGCTGGTTGTGCCGACGGGCGAGCTGCTGAACTATGATCAGATCTATTATGAAAATACAGAGGGCACAGAGATCGGCAGTATCTTTCTGTCAGAAGCGGCTGGTAAGAATATTTACTTTAAGGGATATGACACGGATGATGATCCTGTGCCGACCTACATGCCGCTTGTAACCCCGAACCCGTCAACCGGCAATGATGTGACCGTGCCGGATGATGTGATGCAGGTCTATGTGACTTATGAAGTGGAGAATATCCGCCATGAATTCAATGGCGTTAAGGTTCCGAATCATATCAGGATGCCGAATTCGAGGGAACAGCAGAGGTTTGAAGCGCTGATTCAGGAACAGCTGTATGGCGATGAACTGGACTTCTGGCTTGCGAATAAAGACGACTGGTACTGATCGGACAACGGAAAGGGAGGAGAATACAAGATGTTCTGTATCAACTGTGGAACAGAGCTTCCCGAAAATGCACGGTTCTGCCGCAGGTGCGGCGCACCTCAGACGATGGATGCGGGAGCGGGCTTTCAGCAGCCGCAGGCTGCCGCACCTGTGATGCCTCAGCGGCAGGCTGCGAGCGGTGCATTACTGCTGGAAGCGGGAAAAATGACCCGTTACAGCGGGGATAAAGCGGTTGGTGTTGTGACCGGTACCGGCGATCTGTATATCTATGATGACCGGCTGGAATTCTATAAGAAGACCGGAGATCAGAGAGGCTACATGCTGGGGCCGGTGCTCGGTGCTGCGCTTACGATGAACGATGCGAAAAAGAATCCGGTGGATATCTACGAACTTCGTGATATCAGAGAGGTGAGAACCGGGAAATATGCGGGATTGATGGGAACATTGATTCTGGAGCTGAAAAACGGGAAGGCGGTATCCTTTGTGCCGGCTTCAAAAAAGGCAGGTGCCGCAGAGATGTGCGAACTGATCCGGCAGTACCTGTAACCGGAATCATTAGCAGTCAGACAGCCGGAAGGAAACATCCGGCTGTTTTGATTTGGAGCGGGTTTCGCTATGATAAAAGCAGAAACAGGAAGGGAAAATAAACAATGAAGGAATACAGGTACGTAAAGATTTATATCGGAAAGTTCATCAGCTCCGAACTGAATGAACACCGGGAGATCATTGATGAGAAAGCGGCGCAGGGATACCGCTATGCGGGATATCTTCCGACAACGATCGACAGTTCCGGAAGGATACTCAGCCTGGATCTTATCTTTGAAAGGGATACGGACGGGGAAACGGAATGAAGAAGGAAAATCGGAAGAAACTGCGGAATCAGGTGTTTTATCAGATTTTTGTCAGAAATTATAAAGCAGGAACATTTCAGGCAGTGGAACAGGATCTCGATCGGATCAGACGGCTTGGGGCAGACTGGATCTATCTCCTTCCGATTCATCCGACAGGTGAGAAAAACAGGAAGGGCACGCTTGGTTCGCCCTATGCGATCAGAGACTACCGGGCTGTGGATCCATCGCTTGGCACACTGGAAGACTTTGTCTCACTCTGCGATGCGGCACATCAGATGGGGCTGAAGGTAATGATGGATGTGGTATACAACCATACCTCACCGGATTCCGTTCTGGCAAAGACGCATCCGGAATGGTTTTATCACAGAGCCGACGGTTCGATGGGAAACCGGGTCGGCGAATGGTGGGATGTTGTGGACCTTGATTATTCGCATGAAGAATTATGGGAGTATCAGATTGATACTCTGAAGTTCTGGGCAAACTATGCGGATGGCTTCCGGTGTGATGTGGCGGAGATGCTGCCGGGGGAATTCTGGTGCAGGGCTGCAGAAGAAGTGAGCCGTGTCAACCCGGACTGCGTATGGCTTGCGGAATCCGGGGAGCTGGAGTTTGTCAGTGCACTGCGGCACATGGGAATCCCTGCGCTTTCAGACGGCGAGCTGTATCAGAGTTTTGATATCTGCTATGACTACGATGTATACCCATGGCAGAAAGCCGTACAGCTTGGAAGAGGTACATTGAAAGAATATGTCAGGGAAGTGATGCGGCAGGAAGCGATCTATCCGGATGATGCGGTGCGGCTGAGGTTCCTGGAGAATCATGACCGGCCTAGAGCAGCCAGTCTGATTCCGGACCATACTGCCCGTCTTAGCTGGATGGCGTGGAGCTTCTTTGCAAAAGGTGCAGTGCTTGTCTATATGGGGCAGGAGTCCGGTGAACGGCAGCATCCGGGGCTGTTTGATCTCTGCCCGGTTTTCCCTGGCAGAGAAGGAGATGATTCCGCATTCCTTGCAAAGCTTTCCGAACTCAAACAGGATCCGCTGTTTGCGGATTGCGATATGATGGTAAAAGCTTCCGGAAAAACAGAATCTCTTCTGATCGCAGAGCTGACTGGCAGGATCGGATCAGAAACGGAAGGAAGAAAAGCAGTGGGAATCTTTCCGCTGGATGGAATTTCTCAGGCAGCGGAAACCGATCTGCCCGACGGCATTTATACCGATGCGCTCAGCGGCAGAGAAATCGAGGTGTTTGAAGGTGTTCTGCTGTGTGAGGGAATGCCGCTGATTCTGTTTGCACAGAGCAGACTGGCTGCCTGAGAGGGGAAGCGTTCAGATAAAGGGGTATAGCTGTTATGACGAAGAAGACAAAAAAGAGAAGAATCCGGCCGCTGGCACTGCTGTGTGTGATTCTGGTGCCGGTGCTGGCAATAGCAGGGCTGGCTGTTCTGGTGATGAAACTGATCGGAAAAAAGCCGGATACACCGGAAGAAGTACCGGCTGAAGTGACGGCAGAACCGACTGCGGAACCGGCTGAGCCTCAGATATCGACCGCGGAGTTCTTCTTTACCGGCGATGCGCTGATCCACGGTACGGTATGGATGGATGCGGACAGGGGAAACGGCACTTATGATTTTTCCGGAATTGTGGAAAATGTCGGCCGGCTTGCGGAAGGTTATGATCTGAAATATTACAATCAGGAGACAATCCTCGGCGGGGTGGAGCTTGGCCTGCATGGTTATCCGACCTTCAACAGCCCGCAGGAAGTCGGCGATGCAATGGTGAACATGGGCTTTGGCCTTGTTTCAACCGCAAACAACCATTCTCTGGATCAGGGCGTAACCGGAATCAACCGTTCCTGCGAGTACTGGAAGAAACAGGAAGCGGAACATGGCGTGCATATGGCAGGCACCTACGTCAGCCAGGAAGATCACGATAAGCTGGAGGTGTATGAAGTCAACGGAATTACCTATACCTTTCTTTCATGGACTTACGGCTGCAACGGTCTTCTGCCGCCGCAGGGACAGGAGTATATCGTAAACATCTATACCGACCATGTAGAAGAACTGCTGGAGCAGGTTCGCAGGGCAAACGAACTCTCGGATATCGTGATCGTGGCAATGCACTGGGGAACGGAATACTATATGGAAGCCAACGACGAGCAGCGGGAGCTTGCGCAGCGCTTATCGGAAGCCGGCGCGGATATCATCGTCGGAAACCATCCGCATGTGATTCAGCCAATTGAATGGGTCAATAACGGAAAGACGATTGTCTACTATGCAATGGGAAACATGGTCAGCGCTCAGATCGATGAACCGAATCTTGTCGGCATGGTCGGCGGGATCACGATCCGAAAGATCACCGATGAAGACGGATCGAGAATGGAACTGCTCGATCCGAGGGCAGATCTGATTTATACCTACTATGATCCGGGATATGTGAACTTCAAGGTCATTCCGATGAAGGAACTTGACGATGCCCATGTACCGGGGGCGGCGGCACTGTATGAAAAATACAGAGCCAAGATCAATGAATATGACGATTCGATCCGGGTCGGCGTAGAGCTGAACTGAACCGGAAGAAGAGCTGAAACAGCAGGAAACAGCCGGTGCCTTCGGGCATCGGTTTTTTCGTTTCCGTTACAGGCTGAACGATCCGGCTGCCAGCTGGATAAGACAGATCAGCAGACAGAATGATGACAAGACTGGCATATGGTGATCCGGATGATTTTCTGCAGCATCCTGTAAAATGAACTTGCAGGCAAGGCACGCAGCGTTAACGCTGCGAAAGGAGGGAAAATGAAAAAACAGAACCGATTTCAGAGTCTCTTACTGGCAGCTGTCCTGATGCTCGGTGCATCGGGTCTTTCCGGCTGTTCCCAATCCCGGCCTGAAGCGCCGGATACAGCGGATGCGACGGAGAAAACGGGCAGTTTTTCTGCGATGACCATCGGAAAAATCGCCCCTGTATCCATTTCTTCGCTGCTGAAAGACAGAACGAAGAATGCATCGTCTGACAGTCAGAAGCTTCTGGAAGGATTTGACTGGTTTTATGACGATTTCATTCGGAACAGCCGCAGAATGGATTATCTGCCGGAAGGAGCGGAGCGGGTTACGGATGATTCTCAGCTGAAGGGGTCCTGGATCGTAACGCACTACCGGTATCCGGGAAAGGATTGGCAGAAACAGATTCTGACTGCCGAGCTTGAGACAGACGGAAAGACCGTTTCCTATACCGAGCAATGGAAGTATATCTTCTATCAGAACGGGACAGAAGAAGATGCACGGAACGCAGCGCATGACCTTCCATACAGCGGTACCACAGAAACAGACCCGCTGACCTTGCGGCTGGAAGAAGAATATTTCGGCAGCCGGCTGACTTATACCGGATTCTTTAAACGAAACGGCATGCTTTATGCGGTAGGAACCTATTATTCCGACTATGACGGAGATCTTGGGTATGCGGCAATGTATAAGGTTCTGGAGGAGCGCACTCCGGCAAAAACCGCAGGTCCTGCGGTGCACGAAACGCCTGGCACGGCGGAAGTGAAACCGGAGCCGGGCAGTGAAACAGGGATTTTTGAAACCGTATCTGCACCGGAAGAGATGGCGTTTCTTGAAGGTACCTGGAAGAACAGCGACCACTATTTCACAATCCGGTTTCTGAGTAACGGAATGCTGAATTATATTCAGTACAGCCCGCAGCCGCTGGGGGAGGATACCGGGTTCGGCGGAATGGATGCGCATTATGCCAAGACGACTGCCTGTGAATACAGCTTTGACCGTGCGGAAGAGTCGGTTTCCTTTCCGGTCGGATCAGGATCGGACGAATCGGTCGTTCTGAAACGGGGAAGCAGCGGCAGTCTTCTGATCAGCACGTATAAAAACCGCAGAGAGACCGGTCCGGGCGAGGTCACAAGAGCGGATGAGCCGACCGTGTTCGTACCGTGGAGGAGCTGAGCAGAGCAAGCTTCGGAAAAAACCCGGCGCGTACAGCGGATGCAGAGTGGCCGGGATGAAAGGAGACAGAATGAGGAAAGACGAATTCAGCGATGGCAGAACACCGGTTTCAGACAACACGGCAGGCGGATCAGAGCAGAAGTCTTCCGGGGCCGGGAAAAAAACGGCAGCCGTGCTGCTTGTTGCGGCGGTAATCGGCGGGCTGCATTATGCTTCGCATACGAACCTGGTATCTTCTTCGGCAATCCAGTCAGCGGCAGCACAGATTTCTGCCCCCGGAAAGGTGAACCCGGTATCCGGGAACCGGATCGTGGCAGTGACAAAACCGCTGTATATCCTTAAGGAAGACGGCTTTGCCTATACCAATATCCAGTGGGCGGAAGCGATCTGTCCGGAGTTCGGGGATTACATTCCGGATGATATTCCGCTGGTGGAGGCGATGGCGAATAATATTGTGAACATCAGCGGAAATAGTGTTTCAATTGAACTTGCGCCGCTTGCGGGGATTACACCGGTTGTGTTCTCGGATATCGGAAACGGGAATGTGACGCCTGCGGACGTACCGGATGAGGAAATCGAGGTCGTTTACGGCTACCGGGACGGGATTACGCTTCACGGAACAATCACCAGCTTCGGCACTACAGGGGAGCTGGATCCGGATACGCATATCCGATACGGATTGAGGTCCGGTCTTGCGGACCGGAATGTATATACCGGAAATACGGTTTACTACATCAACGGAACGATTGATCGTGTGACAAACAATATCCGCAGCGGCAAGGGATTCACTTCCGGATACAAGGAGACGGTTTATCACCATGACGGCATGTATGTGAATCTGAAGAAGACGCATGAGTCCATGTATACCTATCCGGGAATTACCCAGGAAGGCAAGGAGGGCATATACAACAGCGATGAAGAACTGACCGGATACCGTGATGTTGAATATCAGGCTTACTCCCGCTTTCAGATTGTCTATTTTCCGTATGACGACCAGTTCCAGGCAGAAATTCTCCTGCTGGATCATGGAATGGATTATGCGGAAGGATCAGACGGAAACGGAAGACATGAAGAGGATTCCGGGGAATCAGATCATATTTACCGGATCATCATGCTTTCCGATTATAAGATGTACCGCGGTACGGATGAATATTATGAGTATATGGGAGACACCTATGTCACCGTTGACCGCTGAGAAAACGGATCTGTGACGGAGAAAGGATGTGAAAACCGGCCTCGCCTCTGCTGAAGCACGGACGCGACCGGTTTTTCATATGCCTGCTGGTAATGTGTCGTCAGAGAGAAATCTGGTCAATCATGGTGAGCTCTTCTTCCGTGAATCCAAGTTCTGCCAGTGCGCTGACGTTGTCTTTGATCTGCTGGGGCCTGGAAGCGCCGATCAGAACGGAAGTTACCTCTGTATGATGGAGCACCCATGCCAGCGCCATCTGCGCAAGCGACTGTCCGCGGTTCTGTGCAAGTTCATTCAGCCGGCGGATCTTTGCGAGCTTCTCTTCCGTCAGAGCGTCTTCTTTCAGATAACGGCCGTCAGTGCGGATCCGGCTGTTTTCGGGAATGCCGTTCAGGTACCGGTCAGTAAGAAGTCCCTGCGCCAGCGGGGAGAAGATGATTGTACCGTGTCCTTTTTCCTGTGCTGCAGCCAGTTTGCCGGAGGTCTCTGCTTCCCTGTCGAATATGCTGAAGCGGTGCTGGTCAATGATGTAGGGGACGTGAAGATCTTCGAGGATGCGCGCGGCTTTCCGCATGGTCAGAGCATCATAGCGGGAAAGGCCGATATAGAGCGCTTTTCCGCTGGTGACAGCCTGTGCGAGAGCACCCATTGTCTCTTCGAGCGGCGTGTTGGGGTCCATCCGGTGATGATAGAAGATATCAACATAGTCAAGCCCCATGCGGGCAAGGCTCTGATCGAGCGAGGCAAGCAGATATTTCCGGCTGCCCCAGTTGCCGTACGGACCGGGCCACATGTCATAACCTGCTTTTGTACTGATCACAAGTTCATCCCGGTATCCGGAAAAGTCTTCCTTCAGCAGCTTTCCGAGATTCTTTTCCGCAGCGCCGTTTGCCGGTCCGTAGTTATTGGCAAGGTCAAAGTGCGTGATGCCGAGGTCGAATGCGGTTTCACACATGGCTTTCATGTTTGCGTAATCACCGGTATCACCGAAGTTGTGCCAGAATCCGAGCGATACCGCGGGAAGCTTCAGTCCGCTGCATCCGCAGCTGCGGTAGATCATGGAGCCATAACGGGATTGAGAAGGCTGATACATAACAGTTGTTCTCCTTTTATTTCTTTCATCATAATCACATTTGTTCTGCTGCTCAAATTGATTGATCAGAGCCGGCGGGTGATTAAGGTAGTAGAATGGAAGCTGCTATGAAACGACAGTTATTCAAAACGGCAGGGAAGGTTCTGCTTGGGGCAGGGGTGTTCACTGCCGGAATGTATGTTTTCTCCATTCATCCGTCTTCGCGAAGGCGGTGGGCTGACAGATACCGGGATCGGATGTTTGCGCACCGCGGGTTTTACCGGAATGATTCAGAAGCGCCGGAAAACTCGTTCGCCGCGTTCCGGAAGGCGGTTGAAAAGGGGTTTGGAATTGAGCTTGATGTGCAGCTTTCGAAAGACGGAGTTCCTGTAGTCTTTCATGATGACACGCTTGAAAGGGCCGCAAGAGATGAGAAGGGAGAAGCGGTAACCGGAAGGGTGTATGACTATTCGTTTGCGGAGCTGCAGAAGTTTCATCTGTTTGACAGCGGTGAAAAGATTCCTTCGTTTGAAGCGGTGCTGAAGCTGGTCGGCGGACGGGTGCCGCTGATTGTTGAAATCAAGGCAGACAGTGAAAAACGGGCGATAAAGGTATGTGAAAAAGCAGATCCGCTGCTTCAGGAATATCCGGGAGAATATGTGGTGGAGAGCTTTCATCCTTCGGCCGTGCGATGGTACCGGAAACACCGGCCTCAGGTGATCCGCGGACAGCTTTCCGAGGCCTATACAAAGGATCGAATCCAGCGTGACCTGAGACATTTCATGGGGGAGCATCTGATGTTCAACGCGGTGACTCAGCCTGATTTCATTGCCTACAACAGCAAGCATGAGCGCAATTTTTCCAGACGGCTGATCCGCAGGCTGTTTCACTGCCCGTCAGTTGCCTGGACGATTGAAAGCCCGGCTGAACTGAAACAGATGCAGGGAAAATATGATCTGTTCATTTTCGAAGGGTTTGATCCGGAGGAACCCGAAACAGCAGTCTGAATGGCAGGGCTCGCAGAACTTCTCAGCTGTCCGGAAGAAAAACAGGAGCGGCATACTGATTTTGCGGAGAATGCGATGCGAGCTGAAAGAGCGGGCATTTACCGGAAGAAGCGAATCGTTTTTCGAGGGTTCTTGCCGTAAGAGGCGGGCAAATGCCTGTTTTTATTATCCGATTTCGTGATAGAATCATCTCCGGAATATAAGAAAATTGGAAGTCCAACTATTATGGTGCACCAATGATATTCCATCATGTGAAAGGGATGAGTCACTTATGGCAGAAAGCAGCTTTCTGATCAATATCTCAGCGCTTTACCGGAACATTCAGAAGTATTTCGATAAAGCTATGGCGAACTATGAGATCGGAAGCGGGCAGGTCATCTTTCTCTTTCTGATCTATGAGCAGGAAGGAATCACCATGAATGAAGTATCCAGAATCGGCGAAGTCGATAAGGGTACGACAACCAAGAGCGTGCAGAAGCTGATTGAACAGGGGTATGTGCAGGCCCGTACGGATGAAAAGGACCGGCGGGTAAAACGCCTCTATACGACACAGAAAGCTCTGGACATCATGAATGAGATGTATGATCTGCGGAATGAATGCCGGCAGAAGCTGGCGATGAACGCAGATTTTGATAAGTTTGAATCATTGCTGGGACGGGTAACTGCCAATTCCCGCATGTATCTGAATCCGCAGCCGCTGTATTCCGGAATCCGGATCGGCGGTCTGCAGAAGATGACCATGCTGGATTATCCGGGCAAGGTTGCAGCGACGGTATTTACCGGCGGATGCAATTTCAAATGCGCCTACTGTCATAACCGGGATCTGGTATTTGTGCCGGATAATTATGAGTTCTATGATCCGGAGGATGTGCTTGCATATCTTCAGAAGCGGAAAAACATTCTGGATGGCGTATGCATCACAGGTGGAGAGCCGCTGGTGCAGGAAGATCTGGAAGGGTTCATCCGTGAGATCAAACAGATGGGGTATCTGGTCAAGCTGGATACCAACGGGTATTTTCCGGACCGGCTGGCAAAGCTGTGTGAAACCGGGATGATCGATTATATCGCGATGGATATCAAAAACAGCAAAGAACGCTACTCGGAATCCGTCGGCGTCAATCCGGAGATTTTCCGGATCCGGCGGATCGAGACATCGGTGAACTTTCTGATGAATTCTCCGATCGAGCATGAATTCCGGACGACTGTGATCCGGGAGTTTCATACGAAGGAAGATCTGATCCGGATCGCAAAGTGGATTGAGGGCAGCAGATACTATTACCTGCAGCAATATAACGACAGTAAAGAAGTAATCCAGCCAGGCTGGAGTGCTTATACGAAACAGGAGATGGAAGATCTTCTGAAAGAAGTGAAAAAATATGTTCCGAATGCCGAACTTCGGGGCGTCAGGGAGGGATGACAATGTTCAGAGTTTTGAAACGGGATGGCAGTATTACCGATTTTGATGTCAGAAAGATCAGCGGTGCGATCCGGAAAGCGTTTGACGCATGCGGCAGGCAGTATGCCGACAGTATTCTGGATATGATTGCGCTGCAGGTAACGAGTGAATTTGAGCCGAAGATCAGAGATGGTCTGATCGGCGTGGAAGATATTCAGGACAGCGTTGAGAAAATTCTGTCCAATGCCGGGTATGCGGATGTCGCAAAAGCATATATTCTTTACCGGAAACAGCGGGAGAATATCCGCAACATTACGGCAACGACACTCGATTACAAGAAACTGGTCGACAGTTATCTCAAAGCTCTGGACTGGCGGGTGAAGGAGAACTCCACGGTAACTTATTCCGTCGGCGGTCTCATCCTTTCCAATTCCGGTGCGATCACGGCCAACTACTGGCTCTCGGAAGTCTATGATGAGGAGATCGCTTCGCTGCACAGAAATGCGGATATTCATATTCACGATCTTTCCATGCTTACCGGCTACTGTGCAGGGTGGTCACTGAAACAGCTGATTCAGGAAGGACTCGGCGGCATTCCGGGCAAGATCACATCAGCACCCGCAAAGCATCTTTCCACCCTCTGCAATCAGATGGTCAACTTTCTCGGCATCATGCAGAATGAATGGGCTGGCGCGCAGGCGTTCTCCAGCTTTGATACGTATCTCGCACCGTTTGTCAAAGCGGATCATCTGAACTACGGACAGGTGAAACAGGATATTCAGTCCTTTATCTATGGTGTGAATACGCCGAGCAGATGGGGCACACAGGCGCCGTTCACCAATATCACGCTCGACTGGACCGTACCTGCGGACCTCGCGGAACTGCCTGCGATTGTCGGCGGGAAGGAAATGGATTTCAGATACAAAGACTGCAAGGCGGAAATGGATATGATCAACCGGGCGTTCATCGAGATCATGATTGAAGGTGACGCAAACGGACGGGGTTTCCAGTATCCGATTCCGACGTATTCCATCACACGTGATTTTGACTGGAGCGAAACGGAAAACAACCGCCTTCTGTTTGAGATGACCGCAAAATACGGTACGCCTTATTTCTCCAACTATGTCAATTCCGATATGGAGCCGAGCGATGTCCGCTCGATGTGCTGCCGGCTGCGGCTGGACCTCCGCGAACTGCGCAAGAAGAGCGGCGGTTTCTTCGGAAGCGGCGAGAGCACCGGATCGATCGGTGTTGTGACAATCAACCTGCCGCGGATCGCATATCTTGCCAAAGATGAAAAGGATTTCTATGCACGGCTTGACCATACGATGGATGTTGCCGCAAGAAGTCTCCGCGTAAAGCGCGAGGTTATCACAAAGCTTCTTGATTCCGGACTGTATCCGTATACCAAACGGTATCTTGGAACCTTCAGCAACCACTTCTCCACGATCGGCCTTGTCGGTATGAATGAGGCGGGGCTGAACGCATCCTGGCTGAAGAAAGATCTGACGCATAAAGAGGCTCAGGAATTTGCCAAAGATGTGCTGAATCATATGCGGACAAGACTCTCCGATTATCAGGAGAAGTACGGTGATCTTTACAATCTGGAGGCAACGCCGGCAGAAAGTACCAGCTACCGTCTTGCCAAGCATGATAAAGAGCGGTTCCCGGATATCATTACCGCAAATATGCAGGGAACTCCGTATTATACCAATTCCAGTCATCTGCCGGTCGGCTTTACGGAT
>JAFYGX010000154.1 GCA_017543025.1 Solobacterium sp. | reverse complement strand
TGTTCTCTTCGGTTATTTCATGAAGCTTGTGATTGCGGGGCGTTGTGCATTACTGTGTGAAACGGTATACGAAAATGAAGCGTTTCACGGATTGCCCGTCCTTCTTGCGATCCTGGCGTACAGTATGCAGATATATACCGATTTTGCCGGGTATTCGCTGATCGCAAAAGGGCTTGCCTATGCGATGGGCATTGCGGTGCCGGATAACTTTCATCAGCCGTATCTTTCTGCTTCGATCAAAGAGTTCTGGCGCAGATGGCATATGTCGCTCAGTGAATGGCTGAAGGATTATATCTATATTCCGCTTGGCGGCTCGCGGAAAGGAGCATTGCGTACCAGAATCAATCTTCTGCTTACGTTTCTTGTCAGCGGATTCTGGCACGGCACCGGGCTGACCTTTGTGGTATGGGGAGGCCTCCATGGTCTGTTTCAGATCATCGAAGGAGAAATAACAAAGCGGTCTGTAAAAAAAGAAGGAAGCGGCAGGGTGCTTTCGATTGTGATTACCTTTCTGCTTGTATCGCTTGCGTGGGTATTCTTCCGCTCAGGCAGTGTCATGGAAGCGCTCGGCATCTTTGTGAGGGCAATGAAGCCAGGGCAGTTCGGAATTCTGTTTTCTGAATCGATTACCACTATGGGGCTGGATGCGCGCAATCTTCGTATTCTTGGATTTGCGCTTGCGGTCCTCTGCTTTGCGGATGTTTATCAGTACAGAAACAATGATTTCATGGAACGGTTTGAACAGCAGAATATTCTGGTGCGGCTTGGTATGGTCTGGCTCCTGCTGTTTCTGATCATCCTTTCGGTGAATCTTTCGAGTGCGGAATTCATCTATATGCAGTTCTGAGGAAAAGGAGGTCGTCAATGATGTCAACTGCCGGCAAAAAACACTGGTTCCCGGAACTGCTGAAAATCCTTGTGATGGGAGCCCTGGTTACAGTACCTCTGGTACTGATCTGTCTGTACACGAAGTATTATCCGATGAACTACGGAGATGATGAGATGCCGTATTATCTCTGGAACCGGAGCGTCACGGAGTCTTCGGATCCCGAACGTGTCTTTCATACGGTCATTCTGGGCGACAGCTCTGCCAATGCGGCATATCTGCCGGAGGCGCTGTCAGAAGATACGATCAATCTTTCGCTTGGCGGAACGACGCCGGCTGAGAATTATTACGTGCTGGCGAACTGGCTGAAGAATCATGAAGTTCCGGAAACGGTATATCTTTCGTTTATGGACTACCATATGGTCTATGACAACATGTTCTATGACCGTACGGTCTATTCGCATCTGTTAACGAAGGAACAGGAGAGGGAGATTCTGCATGCCGCACAGGAATACGGTGAAGAGAATATTGCAATCGCCGGTGCAGAGAAGGAACTGTTCTTTTATGAGTGGTATCTGCCGAATAAATATCTGCCTGCGTTACTGAACGGCGGGTTCAATGAACGGAAGGAAGCCAATCAGAAAAGCTATGATTCGATCCGTATGCATCGGGGTGCTTATATCGGTCTGACGGTTGACTGTTACAGCGATACAGATCCGAATGAATATTCTTCCTATCCGGTTAACCCGTTCTTTGACTATTATTACCGGAGAATTCTGGATCTCTGTCAGGATAAGGGCATTACGGTGCGGATCGTATCCCTGCCGAAAACCGGGAACTCCGTACTGAGCGGGTCGTTTCGGAATCAGAGAGACGGGTATTATGAAGGCTTATGTGAAGCCTATGACAATGTCACGTATTTCAATGCGATTGATACGATGCCGGTAAAATACTTCCATGACTGGGAACATTTCAATCTCTATGGCGGCTGGGCGTTTTCAGATCTGCTGAAACAGTATTTTCCGGAAGACTTCCGCACAGAGGGATGGTCCGAAGCGACGAAAGCTGCCGTGCTGGATTATATGAACCGGGCAGAAGATGCGGCTGGCTTATGCGCATTTGCGGACGGGAACACATTTACTGCTGTTGCGATCAGCAGTAAACATCTTTCGCTTTTTGAAGAAGGCTCCGGGTTTGAAGATACCGGACTGCTGGTGGAAGAGAAAAACGTCTGGCTGAAACAGCCTGCAGATGTATCAATTACCGTACAGGAAGCCAATCCTGCGCCCGACGGGTTCTGTATCTGGAGCGAGCCGGATGGAGCGAACTCTATTGTCAGCGGGTCGGATGTCTATTCGATTGTCATTGATCCGTTTGCGGATCTGACGGTGCTGATACTTGATACCTCCACGCATCAGCCGCTTCTGGTAAGAAATTATATGTACCGGGGCGATGAGCTGCATGGGCATTAAAGGAACATTCTGATATGAAAACAATCTCTGCTGAACGAAAAAAACAGATTCTGTTCTTCTTTCTCTTCGCGATGACGGCAGTTCGCATTGCGCTATTTGTCCGGGCGCCGTTTTATCTGCTCGGCGATTCGGCTTATGATGATTATTATCAGGTGAATTCTGCCGCCAGTATCCTTCGAGGAGAATGGCTGGGAGAATACAGTTTTATTACCCTGACAAAGGGAATTTCCTATCCGCTGTTTCTTGCGGCGGCGAATGTGCTGGGCATCAGTTATCCGGTGCTTCTGGGCCTGTTTTATGCATTCAGCTCGTTTCTGTTCTGCAGGGCGATGGCAGAACAGGAACAGAGGATCGAAGTGCTTTCGCTGTTCTATCTGTTTCTGCTGTTC
>JAFYGX010000153.1 GCA_017543025.1 Solobacterium sp. | reverse complement strand
TTCTCAAGGCGCGGATCATAACGGTACAGTGTGACATAGCCGCATTCAACAGCTGCCTTCTGTACGAGCGGTGCCTTGACAAGGCCGCCCTTGATACCCTGCTCTGCGCACGGGCAGTATGCGATGACGATGGAAGGTCCGTCGTAGCTCTCTGCTTCTTTCAGAGCCTTGATCGTCTGCATCTGGTTTGCGCCCATGGATACGGAAGCGACATAGCAATGACCGTATTCCATTACGATCTGTCCGAGATCCTTCTTCGCAAGTGCTTTTCCGCCTGCAGCGAATTTCGCGATGGAAGCTGCCTGAGAGGACTTGGAAGACTGTCCGCCGGTGTTGGAGTAAACTTCAGTGTCGAGTACGAGAACGTTGACGTTCAGGTTGTTCGCCATGACATGGTCAAGTCCGCCGTAGCCGATATCGTAAGCCCATCCGTCACCGCCGACGATCCATACGGACTTGCCGACGAGATCACGTTCCATTTCAAGGAGAACTTTAACTTCTTCAACCTTGGAAGCCTTGAGATCCTTGACGAGCTTATCTTTCAGTGCACGCTGTGCATCACGGTCATCCTTCGCAGCGATATAAGCTTCGAAGTCAGCCTTGAGTTCCGGTTCAACCTTATCGAGGTTGTCTTCCATGGTCTTGAGAATCTTCGCAGCCTTGAAGCTCTGTGCGATCGCCATACCGAAGCCATACTCAGCGTTGTCTTCGAACAGGGAGTTCGCCCACGCTACACCATTGTTGTCCTTATCTGTAACAAACGGTGTGGACGGAGTGGAAGAGCAGTAAATCATCGTGCATCCGGTTGCGTTGGCAACAAGCATGTCTTTGCCGAACAGCTGGGAAGTCAGACGATAGTAAGGAGCTTCCCCGCATCCCGGGCAGCAGCCGGATACTTCGAAGTAAGGCATCATCAGCGATACGCCTGCTTCTGTATTCGGGTTGCCGTACTCAGGCTTGTACTCGGTTTCCTTGTACAGGTAATCCGCAACCTTGTCCTGATTGAGCTGGGTGTTGACTTCTGCAGCTGTAAGAGCCTTTGCCGGGCAGACAGTGATACATACGCCGCAGCCGACGCAGTTCATCGGTGAGATCTGAATCCGATACTTGAGACCTGCTTCCTTCGCACCCTTGTAGGCAGGTGTCGGATCCTTAACAGACCATTCTGCACCTTCCTTCGCAGCGATTGCACTTGCATTCGCAGCTTCTTCCGGTGTCATGAGGAACGGACGGATTGTTGCGTGCGGGCATGCAAATGCGCACTTGCCGCATTCAACGCACTTCGTGCTGTCCCATGCAGGAACCTGAGCAGCGATGTTTCTCTTCTCACGGAATGCAACATTCTCTGGAATGGAGCCATCGAGAACGCCATACTTGAGGAAGCTGGAAACCGGCATATCATAACCTTCCAGAGCATTGATGCGCTGCAGGTTATTGTCGAAGTACTCATCACCTGTCTTTGTGATCAGGCTCTTGTCATAAGTAAGATTTGCCCATTCCGGCTTCACGGTAACTTCAACAAGTCCTGTCGAACCTGCATCGATCGCGGAGATGTTCGCATTGACAACATCTTCACCCTTACGTGCATAGGTATGACGTGCAGAATCCTTCATGAGTTCGAGAGACTTCTCGAACGGCATGATCTGCGGGTTGAGCTTGAAGAATGCGGACTGCAGGATCGTGTTGGTATGACGGCCCATATGGCATTCCATGGCAAGCTTGTTCGCATTGATGATGTAGAACTTCGCCTTCTTCTGAGCAAGTCCTGCAAGCATCCGGTTCGGGAGATGGTTCTCGATTTCCTCTGCCGGGAATGTCGTGTTGAGCAGGAATGTTCCGCCTTCCTTCAGGTTGCGGACCATATCGAACTTGAAGCAGTAGCTCTCCAGTGAGCAGGAGATGAAGTCTGCCTTGTCAATATAGTACGGGCTGTGAATCGGGCTCTTGCCGAAACGCAGATGGGAACGTGTAACGCCGCCTGCTTTCTTGGAGTCGTAAGCGAAGTAAGCCTGAGAATAGAGATCTGTGTTGTTGCCGATGATCTTGACTGTGCTCTTGTTCGCACCAACGGTTCCATCAGAACCAAGACCATAGAACAGGCAGCTTGTGTAATCCGCATCAACAACGATGTCAACCGGATCAAGTGAGAGATGTGTCACATCATCATCAATACCGATTGTGAACTCTTCTTTCGGATCATCCTTCTTGAGTTCTTCATAAACCGCATTGATGTGAGACGGGTTGGTATCCTTGGAAGAAAGACCATAACGGCCGCCGACGATTGTGAGATCCTTATGCTTGCGGAGTGCATAGCAGACATCGAGGAACAGCGGTTCTCTTGCGCCCTGCTCTTTTGCACGGTCAAGTACCGCAATCTTCTTGACAGATGCCGGAAGGACAGCTTCAAGATACTTCTCAGAGAACGGACGATACAGATAAACCTTGATGAGACCAACCTTTTCGCCACGAGCAACGAGTGTGTTGATGGTCTCCGTGATAGTATCTGTGACAGAACCCATGGCGATGATAATGCGCTCTGCATCCGGAGCACCTACATAGGTAAATGGTGCATAATTCCGTCCGGTATGCTCGGAAATCGCCTTGAAATACTTGTTTGCAATATCCGGTACCGCAGCGAAATGCTCATTCTGAGCTTCTGCAGCCTGGAAGTAGATGTCGTCATTCTGGGAACCGCCGCGGGTAATAGCGTTGCCGTGCGGATTCAGTGCCTTGGCACGGAATGCTTCGACCTTCTCCATCGGAAGCAGACTCTTGAGGAAGTCATAGTCCATGACTTCGATCTTGTCGATTTCATGGGAAGTACGGAAACCGTCAAAGAAATGCATTACAGGAACAGAACCGTCAATTGCGATCAGGTGAGCAGCACCTGCAAGATCCATACAGTCCTGAACACTGTGCGAACACATCATGACAACGCCTGTCTGACGGCATGCGTATACGTCCTGATGATCGCCGAAGATGGAAAGTGTGTGGGTAGCGAGAGATCTTGCCGCAACATGTACAACGCCCGGGAGAAGTTCACCCTTGAACTTGTACAGGTTCGGGATCATCAGAAGCAGACCCTGTGATGCTGTGAATGTAGCTGCGAGCGCACCGCCCTGCAGAGCACCGTGAACAGCACCGGCAGCGCCGCCTTCCGCCTGCATTTCAACGACCTTGACTTTGTCGCCGAATACATTCGTACGGCCGGCTGTTGCCCAGTCGTCAACATTCTCTGCCATCGGGGATGACGGAGTGATCGGATAGATTCCCGCTACTTCAGTAAACGCATAAGCAGAATGCGCAGTAGCGGTGTTTCCATCCATAGCTTGGAAAACCTTCTTTGCTTGAGTCATATGTCCTCCTGTATTTCTACTTGTTAAATTATAAACCAAATGTAAGCGTTTTTTTACATATTTTCATAGGTTTGGGGCGTAAAAAAACCGGATTTTTGTCTTCCGGTTTTATTTTCCCTGTCCCATTGACTTCATTACTGCTTTGATCTGTGCCTCACTCGGCTTTCTTCCCATCTGCAGGAACATTGCACGAATCTGTTTTTCTGTGATCGGAGGATTTTCCTTAATCTGTTTTTCAAACGCTCTCCGCGTGAAATAGAAGCTGATGGCTGCGCCGATCACGCCTCCGAGTACGAACCATAATAATGAAGACCAGAATTCTGTCATATTCTAAACCCTATCCTTTTCAATGAGGCTATTATAGCCTCTCGATTTCCCGAATTCAATGGCGCATGTTTCTGGTATAATCCCTCTATGTCCAACTTTCTGAGAACAGTTTTCATCCTTCTGCTTCTGTGCGTTCTGATCACGCCTGTATCAGCGCAGCAATACCCCTACCGCGAAGAAAATCCACCCGATTCCATGAGCACCTATGTTCTGCTTGCGGATATCGATAACGGGCAGGTGCTTATTTCAGAAAACGGTGAGGAACGGATGTATCCCGCTTCCCTGACCAAAGTACTCTCCGCCCTTGTTTCGGCAGATGCGCTGCAGGATCCGGATGAAACCGTTCTGATTACCCCTGAAATGTGGGCAGGACTGCTTGAAGCAGATGCTTCGGTTGCCGGTTTTCAGCCGGGAGAAACCCCTACGGTTACCGACCTTCTTTACGGTCTTCTGCTGCCAAGCGGCGCGGATGCCGCAAATGCGCTCGCATTCCGGGTAAGCGGATCGGTTCCAGCATTTGTTGAAGCGATGAATGCCAAAGCAGCCGAAATCGGAATGACCGGCTCTCATTTCACCAATCCAACCGGTCTTCACGACCCTGATCACTATTCTACCCCTGCTGATCTTGCGCTGCTGATGAACCGCGCACTGCAGAACGAACTGCTGCGAAACATTCTGAACACCAGATCATATACCGCAACAACCGGCCTTGCAATGACTTCAACCAGCTGGCCTTTGATCAATAACGGAGAAGGAACGGTTGAGATACCCGGATTCCTCGGCGGAAAAACCGGCTTCACAAATCCGGCCGGCAGATGTCTTCTCTCCCACGCGGAATTCAACGGCATGCATCTGGTGCTGGTGACCGGCGGCGCTACCGGTACCGGACATATCGAAGACGCCGGAGTGATCTACCGCTGGGCGGAAGAATCATACACCCGGACAACCGCCGCATCCGCCTCTTCGCTGCTGGCGGAGCGCGAGATACTTGATGCCGAGAAAAAGACCATCCTTTCTGTAAGTGTACCGGAGGATGTCGTGATGGATCTTCCGAAAACCGCAGTGATCGAAGTGTCCTGCGACATTCCGGAAGAACTGACTGCGCCGATTCAGGAAGGCGATGTGATTGGTTTCATGCAGATTACAGCTGACGGACAGCTGATCTATGAATCGGATCTTTATTCCGGAATCACTGCCCGGTACAGCTCATTCGCTCATGCCCGCAGAATGGTGCGGATGTTCCGGACAAATCATCCGGTTCTCTTCTGGACGATCATTGGCACCGTGATCGTAATCATTTTATTCTGCATACGCATTGCTCAGGTGCAGCACAGAAGAAAGCTGCGCAGAAAACGCAGACGCAGAAAACAGCAGCGTGCCGCGATGCAGAAACGGTCTGCCCGCTGAACCGCTGCGCTTCAGAGTAATCCGAAAATATAACGGGCTCAGAGCACACGCATCTGAGCCTGTTTTAATTTTTCAATCCGGCGGCTCAGAAGTTCTCTGAGCGCAGCGATTCTTCCGTCCGGGATTCCGGTTGTACTGCGGTAATTTGCAAGCACATCCGCAAATGTATCCTCGACGCCATCCAGAGCGGATAAATCAAACCGCTGCAGATCCTGAACCCGTTCCAGCAGATGTTCAAAACCGAAATTACGTTCTTCCAGAAACCTGCCGTTTTTATAGGATTCAATTTCTTCCAGTTCAGATGTCCGCGCAAAACACCCCAATCCGGTTCCGGTATCGAACACCGGGGCAAGCCCGACCCAGCGATTTGTGTCCGCATCCGCAAGAATTCCGATATTCTGACTGTGTCTGTCCGTATTCATCATAAGATAGTCAAGAATCAGGATTTCATCCAGACTTCGCCTCTCATCAAGCAGTCCGTTCAGTTCCAGCGCCTTCAGGAGATTATCAAATGTTTCTTCCGTGCCAGGGCCAAGCGTTGAGATCACCTGCCCGGCAGTGAACAGTTCAAAACTGAAATTGAGAAAATTCGGACACACGCTTACCAGCTGCCCTTCATAGGTATAGACATCATACGGAACAAAATAAAACCCGAGCCGTTCGGCAATAAAGGAAGCCAGCCATTCATTGATGCATTCCTGCTGATAAAACCCGACGCTTCCTTTATACAGACTGAGAACGCCATTGTGATACACCCAGCATTTTCTGTGATATCCGCCAGTCGTGTTGTTCGGCGTCAGTCTTGCGGATTCACTCGGATAGAAGTCGTTTGAGCGGAACATGGAATGTGCAAACCCGTACTGGTCAAACTTCCGGGTATAAAAATTCACTTCTTCATACGTTAAATCTTCATCTTCCGGAACTAACCAGTAGTGATCCGATACCGACAGCGCATATTCCTCTTCAAGCAGTTCAGCCGGATCTTCAAAATCCAGCCGTTTCTGCAGACGTTTCAGATCCACACGGTAGTCCGGAATCGCTCTGCCGAGAAACCAGTTGTTCAGTGTGGCAAGACACTTTTTTCCGGATGTCACACCGCACGGAAGATGCCGTTCATCCATCACTTCCAACACACGCCGAAACTGATGCCCCTTATGGTCAAACTCCCCTGTAAGGACATCGGTATTCTTATGTTTCAGTATGTATTTCGGCTTCTTCTGAAACAGCATAATTTCCTTTCATAAAACAGCGTACCGGTTCCGGTTCGCGTCTGGCAGACCGGATTCTGACTGCTTTCATTTTATAATGAAAGGGCTGTAAACGCTCAGCCCTTTTCTTCAGAATCAATGATAGTTTCCAATAAACGAACTGATAAATACCCCAATCCCCGCAATCGCGATCAGTACGCCTGCTATCACAAGCAGCCGGAACATCTTTGTTTCTTCACTTCCTTCAGCTGTGCTGATCATTCCCCCGGACCGCAATGCGACATGGAATGTTTCATTCACAGCGCCGCGATCCACAAAATAACAGGTCATGACATGTTCTCCCGGCGTAAGCTGATCGACGTAATCCTGTCCGAGTTCAATCACAACACTGCCGCTTCTGGCAATATAATCAGAAGAATCAACCGGTTTGCCGTCAACGGCAATTCCGATAAATACGATGAAGCATTTCTCATCATCTTTCTCAAAAACAACGGTTTCCTCAACCACCCGGTTGACTGCTGCCGTCCGGATCAGATTATGATCCGAATCGAACACCTCACCGGTCTGACGGACCCGGTAGGTACCGTCTCCAAGTGATATCCAGCTTTTTCCGTCTTCGGTTGTACCAGTCGTTCCTCCAGGCATCAGGGCAGGATTATCCCCGTAGGGATTCCGTTCCTGCAGACCTTCGTGACTCGTAACCGGCTCTTCGGTTTCCGCAAACACCGCTGTCATTGTTCCACACATCAGTAATGTGATCAGAAACACAGTCCATTTTTTCATTTTCTCTAAAAACTCCTGCCAGTTTTATCCTGCCATTCTGCGTCAGCCGAATTCTGTCCGGTATGTCCCGGTTATCGCTTCCGTTTTTTGCCGCCGTAATAATCGTAGGAATAACGATAATACTGATGGTAATAATAACTTCTTCTGCGGTTGATATCTGCCCGGTTCAGAACGACGCCAAGCAGCGGGATATCTGCCCGCTTCAGCAGCTGAATCGAATTCTCCACCAGTTTTCGCTGAGATTTTCCGCTCCAGATCACATACAGACATCCGTCCGTAAGCGGTCCGATCGTCAGGGCATCTGCGACTGCTCCGACTGGCGGAGAGTCGATAATGACATAGTCAAATTCCTCCCGGCACATCTGCAGCAGCTCGCTGAACCTGCTTCCTTCCAGCAGGTTGCTCGGATTTGAGAGCGTCATTTCTACCGGAACGAGAAACCCGTTTTCAATATTTGTTGGATAAACAACATCTTCCAGCTCTGCCTGTCCGGAAATGCCATGAATGATTCCAGGCATTTCCTCATCCAGTTCAAACCCCAGTTTAGACCGCATTTCTGAATTCCGGAGGTCGCAGTCAAGGATCACAACGCGGTTTCCGACTTCTGCGATCATCTTCCACAGCTGCATTGCAATAAAGCTCTTCCCCTCATTCGGCATACTGGAGGTGACCATGATTGACTTCACATCCTGGCCGGAGAAGCTGAGCGAAATACGCAGCTGGTTCAATGCTTCGGTAATGTAATAAGGCAGCTCCGGTAAATTTTCAATTACAATTTTCTTCATGTCTCACCTATTGTTCGCTTTCTAATCATTCCTTCTGCAGAAGCACATTCATCTCCCGCAGACGCTGTTCGATTGAACCCTCTGCCGGCATCATCCAGATACAGGACTTACCGGCCGGATTCCGCTGTGAACAGACAGAATGTCATTATTTCCGTTTCTTCTTTTTCTTTTTCGACTGCTTGTTGTAGTCGGACAGATCTCCTTCGGGAATTGTCGCAAGCGGCTGTACTCCAAGCACGCGGAATACATCATCCGGAGTTGTAATCGTATCATTTGTAATATGCAGAAATATCACGATCGCACAATACAGCATTGCGACAGCCAGACCGCCGATCGCAATATTTCTTGTAAAGCTCGGGCTGCTCTTTGAAAGCGGAACAGTCGCATTTTCAAAAATGCTCGGTTCTTCCGTTTTCATGATTACCGGCAGATCCTTCTGCCCCTGCTTCACCAGCTCATTCGCAATATCGGCAGACTGCTGCGGGTTCGGTGTCGTGACCTTGACATCCAGAATTCGCGTATCACTCGGGTTGGAGATATTGACCATTCCCGAAAGCTGACCGTAATTGTACGGCAGGTCCAGCGATGTGATGACCTTTTCCAGAATTGGGCGGCTAGTCAGAAGTACCCGGTAGTCGCTTCGCAGATTATTGGAAATCTGAAGGTCAGACAGGTTTACAACCGAATTGCTGGAAGAAGACATAATGTACATTCTCGCAGTCGCCGAATACAGCGGCGTCACCATATACTTTGTATAGAGAAACGCCCCGGCTGCACCGATGATAAAAGCGATAATGATAAAGATGATCTTATCCCAGAGAAGATACATCAGCTCCAGAAGGTCGATTTCGACCACGTCGTTTGCCGGCTGTCTCTGCTGCAGCACAGCTGTTGCCGGCGCAACAACGATCGGATTCTGAACCACTTCTCCCCTGTCATCCTGCAATGTATTCACTGTTTTGATATTCGTTGTCATGTTTCAACCCTCATTTACACGATAGAACAGTTCAAGCGCTGTTTCCACCCGATTGATACTGTCCATATAAAACGCTTCATACCCTTTTTCAATTACTGTTTCGCCCTTGATCGTAACCGGTTCAAGCTGCTGATAATCCCGGCATACTTCAAGCATATTCGCAAACGTTCCGGAACCGATGTTTGTAACAACATAGTCCATCATATTATCGTAAATATTCAGTACTTCCTGTGTTCCAAGACTGTCGGCTTTCGTAATAAACCCGTTCAGATACTCCCGCTGCCGTTCCATCCGCTTCGCATTGGTCGGATCGGAAGTCCCCTTTCTCGCACGGACAAACACCTCAGCCTGCTTCCCGTCCAGCGTCAGCTGTTCTCCAACAGTCAGATCC
>JAFYGX010000152.1 GCA_017543025.1 Solobacterium sp. | reverse complement strand
TGAACATATTGATGGTAATCGAATGCTGTGCAGCTTCAATGCATTTAAGAATCTGCGGAAACGCTTCTGTTCCGTCTTTCAGCAATGTAATAGTATCCCTGTTATTTTCTGTCATAAACGCTTCTGTTCCTCTGTATATTCTTTTGACGCAGGTATAAGAGCAATCTTCAGCTGACCTGTACTTCCCGTGCGGGATGTCAGCCCCATGGTGTTCGATCTTTGTATGCAGAAAATTGTACCATCGACAATACGCCGACGCATCCGCTCAGCAGAGATCCGTTCAGTCCGGTTTTCTTTTTCTTCCGTTGAACTGTCCGTTCTCCTGCCGGTGCATAATCATTTCATACCCGAAATCGAGCGATAAACTGCTTCAGAAGAACCATTATGCTCTTCATCTTCGATTCGAAAGGTGCTGCTCCACAAGAAAAAAACAGCGCCCCGAAATATTCCTGAGCGCTGCATTCTTACGATCATCCGGACAGTTCTGAGATCTACTGACCGGAATGACCTGTTTTCCTATTCTTCTTCAGAAGATTCTTTCTTTGCCTCTGCGTGATGGATCTCTTCAATCAGCGCATCGATATGGCGGGCATTCTCTTCAGCCGTATCAATTTCAAACTGAAGCTCCGGACAGCGGCGGATATCCAGCCGCTGGCTGAGTTCTGAGCGAATATATCCTTTTGCCCGCTCCAGCGCAGCCATCGCTTCCTTTTTGTTGGTTGCGCCAAGAAATGTCACATAGATTTTAGCATAGCTGTGATCATTCGTGACCCTGACATCGGTAATTGTAACAAATCCGATATTGGGATCCTTTACATCAAACTGCAGAATCTCCGAAAGATTTTTTCTGATGATGCCTTCAAGCCGTTTCTGTTTGATAGAGGCCATGGATTAACCCTCCGCAGACACTTCCTGTTCCTGGTAAGCTTCGATCGTATCACCGACTTTGATGTCATTATAATTTTCGATCGTAATACCGCATTCGTAACCGGAAGTGACTTCCTTTGCGTCATCCTTGAAGCGTTTGAGTGAACCGAGTTTGCCGGTATAAATGACAATTCCGTCCCGGATCAGCCGGACTCCGCAGCGGGCAGCGAGCTTGCCGTCCGTAACCATACAGCCGCCGATCGTGCCGATCTTCGAAACTTTGTAGGTTTCCCGGACTTCTGCCTGACCGATTACCACTTCGGTATATACCGGATCAAGCATACCCTTCATGGCATTTTCCATTTCCTCAGTCGCCTTGTAGATAATATTGTGCAGACGGATCTCAACTCCGGCATCTTCCGCTTTCTTGCGGATATCAGCCCCAGGCCGGACATTGAATCCGATGATCATTGCTTTCGACGCATCCGCAAGCATGATGTCGCCATCATTGATTGCACCGGCAGTGCTGTGAATGACATTGACCTTAACGCCTTCCACTTCAAGCTTTTCAAGGGAAGATCTGACAGCTTCCGCGCTTCCCTGAACATCTGCCTTGATGATAACCGGAATTTCCTTGATCTCGCCTTCCGCGATCTCACGGGACAGATCTTCAAGCGATACAGCAGTTGTCTTGCGGCGCTGCTGTTCAATCTTGCGGCGTTTTCTGCGGTCTGCGACAGCTCTGGCTTCCTTTTCATCCTCATATGCGCGGAACAGATCGCCTGCTTCCGGCACATCGTTGAGACCGATGATCTCCACCGGTGATGCAGGGCCGGAAACCTTCAGTTCATGACCGTCCTCATCTGTCATCTTGCGGACTTTTCCGAAGCATGTACCGACAACGACCGGTTCTCCCTGATGCAGCGTACCATTCTGAACAAGCAGGGTCGCAACAGGTCCGCGTCCTTTATCCAGCTTCGCTTCAATGACGGTACCAACGGCAATCCGATCCGGATTCGCTTTGAGTTCCTTGACATCCGCCACCGTAAGAATTGTTTCAAGAAGGTCTTCGATTCCTTCTCCTTTTTTCGCACTGGTTGATACAAAAATCGTATCGCCGCCCCATTCTTCCGGCATGATGCCGAGCTCAGACATCTCGTTCTTGACACGGTCCGGATTGGCATCCGGCTTATCCATCTTATTGACAGCGACAATGATCGGAACATCAGCCGCCTTTGCATGGTCGATTGCTTCTCTTGTCTGCGGCATCACACCGTCATCTGCCGCAACAACGATAACCGCAATATCGGTAACTCCTGCACCGCGGGCACGCATTGCTGTAAAGGCTTCATGGCCCGGGGTATCAAGGAAGGTAATTTTGCGTCCATTGATCGATACCTGATATGCACCGATTGCCTGTGTGATGCCGCCGGCTTCTCCGGCAGCTACCTTGGTAGAACGAATCGCATCGAGCAGGGTCGTCTTTCCGTGGTCGACATGACCCATGATTGTAACGATCGGAGGACGTTCCTGCAGATCTGCTTCGCTTTCCTCAATATCATCTTCCAGACTGTCTTCTTCCCGGACTTTCACCTTTGTCGGCTCGATTTCATATTCCAGACAGACGGTCTCGACCATATCATCATCCAGGGTAGTATTAATCGTGACCATTTTCCCCTGCATGAAGAGCACTTTGATCAGATCACTGGCATTTCGGCCGCATTTTTTCGCAAGCTCACCGAGTGTTATGCCTTCACTGTAGGTGATCGCATGGATATCCGGAGCTTTCCGGGAAAACGGAACGCCATTGCCCCGGGCAGGTCCGTTGTTTCTGCCTCTCCGGTTATTATTGTTTCGATTGTTTCTTCCGCGGTTATTCCCTCCGCGTGCAGGTTTTTTCGCCATATTCTGTTCACTCCTTTCCGTAAGGAAGAGCCGTACTCTTCCGCTTATCGATCTTCACATCGCCTCTTTTCCACTCATCAGCACCGCCATACATGAAGGAAATCTGACGCTTCATGAAACCGGTGAACTGTTTCTATCGGACAGCGTTTTCGAGTACTGTCCAGAATTCCTCCGGAACAGACACTTCCAGTGCCCGTTCCAGAGCTTTGTTTTTGCGTGCGGCTGCCGCTGCAGCAGGATCTTTTTTGATATAGGCACCGCGGCCGTTTGCTTTCCCGGTCGGATCAACAAGGATCTGTCCGTCCGGTGTACGGACGATACGCAGAAGTTCTTTTTTCGGCAGCTGTTCACCGGTAGCGACACAGCGCCTCATCGGAATCTTCTTTGCCATAGCAGTTATTCGTAGTACTCCGAGTACTGATCGTAATCGAAATCGTACTGACTTTCTTCTTCTTCCTGCTGCTGGCGTTCGATTTCTTCGAGTTCCTCTTCTGTATAGACAGGCTTCAGCATCTCTGAACTGTCTTTTCTGAGCTGCTTCAGCAATTCATCATTACGGGTCTTAATGCTGTCGTCATCACCCTTCTTGCGGCGTTTCTTAACCGGAGCGGAAGGTTTCGGACGCGACGTATCCGCAAGTTTTTCAAACCGTGACACATATTCGTTCTTCGCCGCAACTTCTTCGAGATCCAGCTTCTTTTTTTTCGGTTCTTTCACCGGAGCCGGTTCTTCCTTCACCTCAGGTTCATCGATTTCCGGTTCTTCGATCTGCGGTTCGATCACAGCTTCTGTCTGCGGCTCGATCACAGCTTCCGGTTCGATCACAGCTTCCGGTTCAGTCTCAGCAGCTGCAGGCATTGCCTCCGTCTCTGCCGGTTCCGGCTGATGAACTTCGTGCGCCATCTCGTTGCGGATCCGCTCGCTCATCATCTCCTGCATCTCTTCCGGAAGAATATCTTCTTCCGCTGCTGCTGCGGCAGCCTCATCTGCTTTCCGGCGGGCAAGTGCTTCAACTGCAGCCTGACGTTTTTCTTCAGCAGCTCTGCGCTCTGCCTCAATCCTCTCCGATACACGGCGGCTGATCTCTTTCTGCATCCGTGCCTTGCGTTCTTCTCCGGCAGCCACGAATTCGTCATAGTCATATCCGGCCGACTCAATATCGCTTCTGGTCTTGATATCAATCTTTCGCTCCGTGAGCTTTACCGCAAGCCGCGCATTCTTCCCGCGTTTTCCGATCGCAAGCGAAAGCTGATCTTCATCGACAATAACCGTGAGTCCCTTCTCGTCCTCATTCGGCAGAACATTGATGATCTCTGCCGGCGAAAGCGCATTTTTCACAAGAACGGTAAAGTCTTCACTCCACTGGAAGATATCGATCTTTTCGCCTTTCAGCTCCTCAATGATCTCCTGAACACGGACACCTCGCTGACCGATACATGCGCCGATCGGATCGATTTCCGGATTATAGGAGATCACAGCCATTTTTGTCCGTTCTCCCGCTTCACGGGCAATCGCCTTGATCTCAACGATTCCCTGTGCAATTTCCGGAACTTCCTTTTCAAACAGGCGTTTTACAAGCATCCGGTCTGCCCGGCTGACAACAACCTGAGACCCTTTCGGATCAGTATTGACATTCGTGATGACAACCCGGATTTTCTGACCTTCCACAAGCCGCTCGTTCGGAATCTGTGCAGACTTCGGCAGCATTGCGACTGTTTTTCCCAGGTTGATCAGCGCAAACTTTTCCTTTACGGTTTCAACAATACCGATCACCATGTCATACAGCTGATCGATATATGCATCATAGACCGCAATCTTTTCCGCTTCGCGGATTTTCTGGCGCATGACATTGCGCGCCTGCTGGGCTGCTGCACGGCTCATGCCGGTGATTTCAACCTTCCGTTTGATCACATCGCCGAGAATTGCATCCGGCTTGATTTCCCTTGCGTCCGGAAGATCGATTTCAAGCTCATCGTCTTCAACTTCCTCGACGACGTTATACAGCTGATAGATATCAATCGTCTGCGTCTTTTCATTGATTGATGCCTCGAGGTTGATATCCGCCAGTTCCGCATCCTTCTTATAAGCCTTGATCAGCGCTTCCAGAAGTGCATCCTTAACGACTTCCTCAGGAATCTTGCGCTCATCTTCGATCGCTGCGAGCGCCTTAAGCATATCCTTGTATCTGAGTTCCATTCCTCTCTCCTTAGATCCTGACTGCCAGGCGGATGTATTCCACATCTTCCGCAGGTATCTCTGCGGTCCGCACTGCGGCTTTGTCCCGGTACATCAGAGTTATCATTCCGTTACTGTACTGCTGTACTTCACCGGTAAGCTCCGTCATTTTTTTCACCGGATGCTTCAGACGCAGGAATACATACGGATGATCCATCTGTTCCAGCTCCTGAAGATCACGGATTTCACGTTCCGCTCCCGGACTGCATACTTCCAGTGTATACGCACCTTCAATCGGGTCGTCTTCATCGAGCACACCACTGAGCTGATCACTCACCTCAGCACATGTGTCAAGATCCATGGACCCATCTTCTTTCATGATTGCGATCTGCAGTGTGCGTGAGTCCGGAAGCCATTTCGCTTCATACAGAATAACGCCGCACGATTCCAGTACCGGCTGTATCCTGTCTTTCAGCTTTGCGATCTGTTCCATCAACACCTCCCCTAAGACTGGCCTCTGCTGCCTGCGCAGATGTTTTCTGCAAACTCTGAATCCGCACCTGTTTCCGGAACGGACGGCCAGATGTTCCGGGGTCAGGACAGACACCGTATGACAACTTTGCCCGGTGTTCTGCGGCTTATCTAAAACAGAAGGAGCGCCGAGCGCTCCTTGTTTCCGAAAAAATAGTATCATACTTTTTTTCATGTTCAAGCGATTTTTGCATGAAACCGCTTGAAATCAGCGATCAGAAGTGTTTTTTTGCCAGGTGATCTTCGTTCCCTGATGCAATTTACGCTTTCCGGAGTGCTATGATGGTCCCATGAACACAGCTGTATTTTCGACGATCGAACTCATGACCTCCTTCTTTCTGATACTGATCTTTTACCAGGCCTCTCTGACTTCCTATGATATCCCGAAACAGAAACGTCTGTTTCTCTGCATGATCATATGCAATATTTTATCCCTGTGTTCAGATGTACTGCTGCGGCTGCCGGCTGTTTCTGCCCATCCGCTGATTCAGACCGTGCTTGAACTGACACTGATTGTTCCGTTTTATCTGATCGAATACCTGTTTCTCGAATATGTGCTTGCGGCCGTATCAATCCGGGAAGAACGCTCACAGCTCATCTCTTTCTTCGGCGCTGCCTGCAGTGTGATCGGCGCCATGGCGGTTTTCATCGCTCTGACCGCATTTCCGGAAAGCACGCCTCCTTCTCCGTTTTATACCTATCTTCAGATCCCCGGCTGGCTTATTGTTCTGACCACACTGTTTCTGGTTCTGTCCTACCGGCGCCAGCTCGGCACACGGCGTTTCGTATATTCCCTGCTGTATATCCTGATTCCGATCGTTGCCATGATGATCCGCTATACGGAAGATTCCGGCACCTTCCAGCATCTTGCGATTTCTGTTTCCATTATCCTGCTTTATACCTTTGTTCATCAGACACAGTCCAACCGCCTGAAGGAACAGGCAATCCAGCTTGAGCAGACGAAGAATATGATCGTCCTCTCCCAGATCAAACCGCATTTTATCTATAACTCGCTCAATACGATTTATTATCTCTGTGAAAAAGATCCTTCTCTTGCCCAGAAGGCAATCATTGAATTCTCGGATTATCTGCGCGGCAACCTCGATACGATCGGATCAGGAAATCCGGTACCGTTTGAGCATGAGCTGAATCATATCCGGCATTATCTGTATCTGGAGAAACTGCGGTTCGACGATTACCTCAATATTGTCTATGACATTCAGGCCTCAGAGTTCTATGTTCCTCCGCTTTCCGTTCAGCTTGCCGTCGAAAACGCTGTCAAACACGGAATCTGTCATAAACCCGGAGGAGGCACCGTATGGATCTCTTCCGCAGAAGGTGACCAGCAGGATTATGTCATCACTGTAAAAGATGACGGAGCCGGGTTTGATATGGAAGAATTCCGCAATAATTCCCTCAGTATCCGTCATGTAGGCCTCAGAAACATGATCTTCCGAGTAAAAACACAGGTGAACGGAACCGTGAATATAAAAAGTGCCCCGGACCAGGGCACTACGGTTGAGATCCGGATTCCCCGGACCTGATAATCACGGTTTCTGTTTTTCCAGCTGGCTGTTTGTAAATTCACTCCAGCTGTACTGGACCATATACTCCCCGCGGTATGCATTGATCGCCGCGGGTTTTCCTTTCTGCCAGTCATAATAGTCACAGTCGATTTCCTCCGGCACAACCGCGATCATGCCGCGGCGCCGGATCAGCACATTCGGAAATCCGGCATGTTCCAGAGAAGAAGAAAGATCAGTACGCAGGTTTTTGAGATAGCTCCGTTTCGACGTGCTTGCCTCGTCACCCCAGAGAACGCCCATGATCTCTCCGTTGGTGCAGAAGGTTCCGTTCCGGTCAATCAGATATGCAAGCATCTCCTTGGATTTTGCATACTGAAACGACAGCGGAATTCCGTCTTTATCATAGACCTCAAAATTACCGAACGTATGTACCCGCAGTTTATCTCCGGCAGCTTCCGCTTCCACCGGATGCCGCAGATCATCCAGTTCTCTGCGGATCTTTTCATCGGTCAAGGGCTTCAGCACATAGCCGCTGGCATGAAGATCAAACGCATCGTTGGCAAAATCTCCGTACCCGGTCGTAAATACGACGTTGAGGGACGGACAGGCCAGCTTCATCATCCGTGCAAGCTCGATTCCGTTGATATCCCTGAGATCGATATCCAGAAAAGCGACCTGAATATCTCCTTCCTTCATCCGTTCCAGCGCATCACTGCCGTTCCGGCAGCTGATGATCTCCGCATCCGGTTCCAGCCGTTTCAGTATTGCCGTAATATGATCCAGGGCAATCTTTTCATCCTCTACCGCAAGTATTTTCATCATCTTATTCCACCTTCAACTATTTTCATGCAACGAAAGACACAGAAACGTCAGAACAGTGACAGCTGATTCCGTTCCTGGATTCCTTCCAGACAGCCAAGTGCTTCCAGCTTTTTCAGCAGCGTATCAGAAAGCTGCGTACGCTTCAGAATATCTTCCTTGGAAAGAAATTCCGAATTCTGCCGGGCACGCTCCACAGAATCCGCAACGTTTGCGCCAAGTCCGTCAATCACAATGAACGGCGGAATGATGATATGCACATTGTCCGGATCATAGCTGAACTCTCTTGCCTTTGATCTGTAAAGATCCACGTTGCCGACCGAATACCCGCGGGCATACATCTCTTCACAGACTTCCAGCGTATCGAACAGTGACTTTTCCTTGTTTGATACCGTTCCGGCCGTGGAGCGATCCGCAAGCCTCGCCTGAATATCCTGCATTCTGGCACGCACTGCTTCGATCCCTTTCGACATCGTTTCAATCTCATACGCATCACAGCGCAGCGTCAGGTACTGGACATAAAAGTTCCATGGTTCATGTACCTTATACCAGGCGATCCGCACTGCCATCATGACATATGCCACCGCATGTGCCTTCGGAAACATGTATTTGATTTTCTTGCAGGAATCGATATACCAGTCCGGCACATTGTGTTCCTTCATCGCTGCTTCCTGCTCTTCACTGAGACCTTTTCCCTTACGGACGCTCTCCATGATCTTGAATGACATCAGCGGTTCCAGTTTTTTCGCAAGCAGATAGGTCATGATGTCATCACGGCATCCGATTACCTCGCTCAATGTACAGGTACCTGCCTGAATCAGACTCTCCGCATTTCCTGCCCATACGTCTGTCCCATGCGAAAGGCCGGAAATGATCACGAGATCGCTGAAGACATGCGGTCTGGTCTCTTCCAGCACCCGGCGTGTCGTGCGGGTTCCGAATTCCGGAAGCCCGAGTGCACCGGTTTCTTTTTTATAAACTCTCGGATCGGCATGGAGGGCTTCATCGGTATAGAACAAGGACAGCGTTTCCGGATCGTTCATCGGAATGGAGGTCGGTTTCGTCTGCGAGATATTCTGCAGAAGACGCATCGCCGTCGGATCTACATGACCGAGGATATCAAATTTCAGCACGTTGTCATGAATATCATGAAAGTCGTAATGCGTGGTCTTCCACTCGCTTCCGGGGTCATTGGCCGGGTACTGGATCGGCGTGAAATCCTCTGCCTGATACTCATCCGGGATAATGATGATGCCGCCCGGATGCTGACCGGTTGTGCGCTTGACATCCTGGCAGTTGACCGCCAGATATTCTTTCATGACCCGCCGCATATTCGAAATATTCATTTTCTCGCAGTATCCGCTGACATAGCCGAACGCGGTCTTTTCGGCAACGGTGCCGATCGTACCGGCACGATATGCATGTGCTTCCCCGAACACTTCCTTGATAAATGCATGCGCTCTGGCCTGATACTCATTTGAAAAGTTCAGATCGATATCCGGCGTCTTGTCGGCGTTGAAACCAAGGAAGGTCTGACACGGAATATTATGACCGTTGCCGCGCATAATGGTTCCGCAATGCGGACATGGCTTGTCCGGCAGATCAAACCCGCTCGCAGCAGCGCCTTCTTCAAGAAAATCACTGTAATGACAGGCGGGACAGAGATAATGCGGCGGCAGCGGATTCACTTCCGTAATCCCGGACATGGTCGCCGTAAAACTTGAGCCGACGGATCCCCGGCTGCCGACAACATATCCGTCATCATTCGAACGCTTGACAAGCAGATGCGCAATATAATAATGCACGCCGAACCCGTTGCGGATGATATTGTCCAGCTCTTCGTTCAGACGGGTGCTGACAATCTCAGGTACCTTTCCTTCGAACTCATACATGTCATGTTCTGTCTTATGACAGATTTCCCGCAGTTTATCATCCGATCCCTCGATCACCGGCGGGAAGGTTCCGGAAGGAACCGGACGCACTTCTTCCAGCATCGAGAAAATCTTTTTCGGATTTGTGATCACGATCTCACGGACCCGGTCCGGATCGGAAAGAAATGCAAAGCTGTCCAGCATTTCCTGTGTCAGACGAATATGCTGATCAGGGTTTTTTGTCCGAATACGGAGATCATTGTCGCGGATATAAAGCGGATGTGTAACACCGCCGACTCCCTGCGCCATGATATACACATCACGGAAGATTTTCTGTTCCGGCCTGCAGTAATGCGCATCGCTGTCAGCCACAACAGGTCTGCCCGCTTCATCGGCACAGCGGATAATCCGTTTCAGAACCTCCCGCAGACGGTCACTGCTTGGGATATAGCCCTGAACCACTTCCGTTGAATAGTTTGCCGGCGGCTGAATTTCAATATAGTCATACCACTTCATTGCTTCGATCAGCCTTGCGTCATCGCCATTGCAGGCAAGCTCGAAGATCTCATTATTGAGACAGGAACTGCCGATCAGAATATTTTCACGTTCTCTGTTCACACTGGAACGGCGGATCCGCGGTTCTGCGGCACCGCCCCCTTCCTTGCCGGATTTTCCGGTCACCACAAGGGTCTGCGTGCAGGATTCCGATACCATCTCATACAGCCGGCGAAGACCTGCCTGATTCTTTGCCATGACAATAATATGCGATCGGCGCACTTTCTTATACGCATCCTCATCCTGCACATCATCCAGCTGCTTCAGGGTATGCGCACCCCGTTTCATGGAATCTGCCAGCAGAGACTGAAATACGGAAGACAGCACTTCAGCATCATAATCCGCCCGATGTGCAACATCTTCGTCATAGGTGATCCGATAGAAATTCGCCACATTGCCGAGCCGGTAAAAATGCCGGTCTTTGAGAATCGCCCTGGAAAGATCAAGCGTATCGATCACCGGGTTGGTGATGGGTTCCCGTCCGATCCGGCGCAGTTCTTCATTCAGAAAATAATAGTCAAACGTCGCATTGTGCGCAACCAGCACCCCGCTGCCGATCCAGTCCAGGATTTCATCAATCGCCTCCGCGAAAGGCTTTGCGTCCCTGAGCATATCATTTGAGATATTGGTCTTGCGGGTGATGAAGGCAGGAATCGGCTTCGGCGGATGAATGAACCGCTGAATATGATCTGTCACTGCGCCATGTTCGATCTTCACCGCACCAAACTCAATAATTGAATCAAAATAGCAGGAAAGACCGGTCGTCTCAAGGTCAAAACAGATATAGGTACAGTCATCGAGATCCGCATCCGTTGCATTTCTGACAATCGTCAGACGGTCTTCCGCCATGTTCATCTCACAGCCGAGTCCAACCTTGAACGGATGTTCCGGATGCTTCTTCACAAGCCCTTTTGCGGCATTGAATGCTTTGACGAAACTCTGCACATCCGCATGATCGGTAATACAGATACCTTCATGACCAAGATTGAAGGCATATTCAACGACCGAAGCCGGTGAACATACACCGTCCATCTCCGACATATTGGTATGCATATGCAGCTCCACCCGCTTTTCTTCTGCCGGATCTGTAATCTGATCCTCTTCTTCTTCATCCATCTGCACCGCATTCGCGACAAGATCTCTTGCATAGGTGTCAAAAATAACAGATGCGTAAACGGTATACCGCTTGCCGATCCGGATCGCATCGAGTTCTTCTGCGGTAAAATTTCTTCCTTCAAAGGCTTTTACGGAGATCGCATCCGTCCCGTCGTAAACGGAGAATGTCCGGATCTTTTTCCCGAGACGCGTAACAATCTCTTCCCCCGCAAAGATCTCGCCGGTAAAACGGATATTATCAATCGGGTCTGTCACTTCCTTCAGTGTGACTTCCGGCCAGTCCTTTCGCTTCGGACTGACATAGCGTTTTTTCGGCTTCGCTTCCGGCGCCGTTTTTTCTTCCGGCTCTTCTTTCCGGATCACGGTATCTACCGAAAAACGCTCCGGTTCCCGGACATCAAACGAGGGCTTCAGATCCGGAAAACCGACTTTTCTGAAAAATGACCGGATTTCCGTTTCATATGCTGAGGCAGCCTGCGCTTCCTGCTCTTCCGCAAACACAAAATAAAGTGTATTCTGTGCTTCTTCATAGCGAAGACTGCCGCCATGAAGCGGAGTAAGCTCCGGATCTTCTTTCAGAAGAAAATCAATATACATCTGCAGATCGCCAAGCGAAATCGTCTGCGTCTCACAGGTAATCGAAAGATCAACCGGACATCCGCAGGCCTCTGTTATATAGTCCCGAAGGCCGGAATAGTCCTGAAATGCCATCGGACGCGGAGAATGCAGATCGATTGAGATTCTTCTTCCGCTGCGGTAAAACCGAACATTGCGGATCGTCAGTGAAGAAAGATGACTCAGCGCTGCTGCAGGTTTCTTTTCAAATAATGCTTCAAGTTTCTGTTCCATAAGCGTACCGTCATTTTATCATGTCAGAAAAAAAAAGCTCTGTGATTTCTCACAAAGCTTCATTGTTCATTTCAGAAATCCCTGCAGGATTTTCTTGGCAGAACGGATGCCGATGCTGAGCGCTTCGTTCTCAAGCCTGTTCTTTGCCTTCCTCGCCAGACGATTTCCCCATTCTGCTTTTTCTTTTTCCCGCTTCGCAGCTTCCCGCGCTTCTGCACGTTCATTCTGTTCCCTGATGCGTTCCTGTTTCTTCGCTTCCGCTAGCGCAAGCTTGTCCTGTTCTTCCTGGGAGCGGATCTCATCCATCTGTTCATATGCGGATTCCGGATCAAAGGATTTCTCATATTTCCCGTAAAGACTGTCATGCTGTATGCAGCGGGCAACCTCTTCTTCCGGAGCAACCTCCATGGATGACTTCGGCGGCAGAATCTTTGTTTTCTGAACGATCGAAGGTGCACCGTCTTCCATCAGAACCGAGACAAGTGCGGTTCCGGTCTTCATGTTCGTAATGACTTCTGCCGTATCCAGATCCGGATTCTGACGGAAAGAAGCAGCCGCCTGCTTCACCGCTTTGATCTCTGCCGGAGTATAGGCACGAAGGCTGTGCTGAATCCGGTTGGACAGCTGCGCAAGAACAGCAGGCGAAATATCAGCCGGTGTCTGCGTGCAGAAGAATACGCCTACGCCTTTTGAACGGATCAGCTTGATCGTCTGCTCAATCCTGTCAACAAGACGCTTCGGTGCATTTTTGAACAGAAGATGCGCTTCGTCAAAAAAGAATACCATCTTCGGTTTCTCCGGATCGCCGACTTCCGGAAGCGAGTTATACAGCTCATCCAGAAGCCAGAGCAGAAATGCGGTATAAAGAAGCGGATGCTGGAAGAGCTCTTCGCATTCCAGCATGTTCATCATGCCGAGTCCGCCTTCACACGTCATCCAGTCATCAATATTCAGCGAAGGCAGGCCAAAGAAGAGATTTCCGCCTTCATTTTCCAGCTGCAGTAGTTTGCGCTGAATCGCTCCGACCGACTGCTTGGAAACATTTCCATATGTTACGGTATAGTCTTTCGAATGGTCTCCGACATAGGCAGTCATTGCCTGCAGATCCTTGAGGTCAATGATATCAAGATCCATATCCTGTGCAACACGGAAAATGATATTGAGAACCCCTTCCTGCGCTTCCGTCAGATCCATGATCCGGCACAGCAGAATCGGACTCATTTCCTGCATCTCTGCCCGTACCGGATGTCCTGCCTTCTGATAAACATCAAAGAAATGAACCGGGTAATGCCGCACTTCATAATCTTCAATTCCCATTGATTCGAGCCGTCCGGAAATACCGTCCATATTTCCGTCCCGGATCATTCCGGAAAGATCGCCCTTGATATCGGCAATGAAGGTCGGAACGCCAAGTTCGGAGAGTGATTCCGCAATCACTTTCAGAGTTACGGTTTTTCCGGTACCGGAGGCACCTGCAATCAGACCATGCCGGTTCATCTGGGAAGGAACCAAGGATATTTCCAGATCATCTGCTTTTCCAATCAGAATTTTTCCATCTTTCAGCATCAGTACTGTTCTCCATTTCTGAAATCAGTTTTCGTCCGGTCTGATCTCATAACCGCCGACCGAACGGATCCGCAATGTATAGCAGGAACCGGAACCGAATACCGATTCCATTGTTTTCACATAGATATTCGCAAGATCCAGCGGTACAAATGCCTGAATCGTGCCGGCAAAGCCGCCGCCATGGACACGCCATGCGCCTTTGCCCCTGAGAATCTGTTCAGAAAGCGCAAGTCCGACCGCAAGTGACTGATGCGTCAGATCATTGGGCGGATAGACATTCTGCAGATACATGAAGCTCGAATGCCCGCTCTCGATCACATAATCAAGAAAGCCTTCCATATCGCCGTTGCGAAGCGCTGTCACCTCATCCACGACGCGGTCGGTTTCATTCAGAAAATGATACGCTCTGAGAAATGAGCGGTCCCCGCACGTCTTACGGATTTCAGAAGCGTAATGAAGCAGATCGTTCATTGTGCATTCTGACAGCACATTCTTCCCCATGACCCGGGCAGCCATCTTCATTTCCATCGGAACTCTGGAATACTCTTCAGATAGATCCGCATGTGACTGCTTGCAGTCGGTCAGAATCAGAGAATAGCCATAACGGTCCAGTTCAAACGGAATATTGCGGACCTGCGGGTCAGATGCATCTCTGAAGTCGATCGTCACAAAGCCGCCGACGGAACATGCCATCTGGTCCATCAGTCCCGATGCTTTGCCGAAGAAGACATTTTCTGAATACTGCCCGATCATTGCCTGTTCAATCGGGTTTACCGATCCGTCATTGTAAAGAACACTGAGAATCTCCGCGATCAGGATCTCAAATGCGGCAGAACTCGACATCCCGCTTCCGGGCAGAACATCGCTTTCCGCATAGCAGTCAAAACCGCCAATCTTATGATGATTCGCAAGGAATTTCGCGGCAATGCCCGCAATCAGAGATTCGGTCGTATTATACTGTTCCGGATCCACCTCCGGACTTGAAATATCAACCGGCTTTACGGAAAAAGCATCGGAAAAGTATGAAATTACGGGTTCTTCCTTCGCCCGGACTACAGCCAGAACATCAAGATCGATCGAAGCCGCTAGCACACGGCCAAGCTGATGATCGGTATGATTGCCGCCGACCTCCGTTCTTCCCGGGGCAGAAAACAATCTGACATCCGCATCGCCGAACTTTGCCATCGCGTGATCCAGCACGCTCAGATACCGTTCCTTCTGCTGATCTGCCCGGGCAGCTCCGTAAAGGAATTCCAGCCTGCCATTCAGCTTTCCGTCAGAAACCTGCTGTTTCCATTCACTGATTTTCATCCTGTTTTTTCTCCTCTTTGAATCTGATCAACGAACCATTTTCTCAAATGCGTTTTTCGCCGCATTCTGTTCTGCCTGTTTTTTCGAACTGCCGGTTCCCGTACCCATTACAAGCCCTTCCACAACTGCATTCATTGTAAACTCCGGGCTGTTAGCCGGTCCGGTCTCTTTTACGAGTTCGTATTTCACGGAAGACCGCCTGTCGGTCTGCACATATTCCTGCAGTCTTGTCTTGTAATCCTTGAATACCTCGGAGTCTTTCGGGTGTCTGATATAGTCATCCATCGCAAGATGCAGAAACCGGTCAGCTGCTTCATATCCAAGATCCAGATACAGTGCACCGAGAAACGCCTCAAACATATCCGCAATGATTGCATCCTTGTATCGTCCGCCGGACTTTTCTTCACCGGTGCCAAGCTTCAGAAATTCATTCAGACCAAGACGCCGTCCGTATCCGGCAAGCGCTTTCTCGCAGACGAGGCTCGCTCTCAGCCGTGTCATCTCTCCTTCCGAAAGCTCCGGTTTAAGCGGATAGATCTGCGTACTTGACCAGAGCTGAAGAACTGCATCTCCCATGAATTCCAGCCGTTCATTATCATGCCGATGGCGATGTTCGTTTGCATAACTGGAATGAATAAACGCCTGCTGAACCAGAGCGATATTTTTTACTGGAAACGCGTGTTCCAGAAGCCATTCACTGAGTTCCAATGGATTACCTCCTAATCTGCATACGGCATCGAATGCGCAAGCTCTGTACGTACACTGTCAAGCAGCGGAATGTAATCCGGATGATCCTGCTGTGACACCATCATCGCCGCATCCTTTCTTGCCGTATTGATATATGCGGTATCTTCCGTAAAACTGCCTAGAATCAGCCCGGGAAGCCCGCTTTGTCTCGTACCAAGTATATCACCCGGGCCGCGCAGACGTAAATCCTCCGAAGCGATCACAAACCCGTCTGTCGTTTTTGCAAGTACATTCAGACGCTCCAGCGCTTCCGGATCCTTACTCCCGCTCAGAAGCCAGCAATACCCCTGTCCGCTTCCCCGCTGCACCCTTCCGCGCAGCTGATGGAGCTGGGACAGACCGAACCGTTCACTGTCATAGATAATCATACCCGTCGCATTGACCACATTCATTCCGACTTCTACAACCGTTGTACTGATGAGCACCTGCACTTCTCCGAGCGAGAACCGTTCCATTACCGCTTCTTTTTCTGCCGAACTCATCCTTCCATGGAGCAGCGCGACATTCGAAGGTCCGAACAGCTTCTGCAGGTTGGGATACAGCGTTTCCGCAGCCCGGGCTGAAAACGACTCATTTTCTTCGATTGCCGCAGTGATCACATACAGCTGCCTTCCTTCCTGAAGCAGAGCCTTCACATCATTCAGTACGGAACGGAAGCTGTTTTCCTTTACCAGAATGGTCTTTACCGGTTTTCTGCCGCCTGGCAGCGTATCAATGGAAGACACATTCATTTCTCCATACATCGCGGAAGCGAGCGTCCGCGGAATCGGCGTCGCACTCATCAGAAGAAAATCCGTCATATAGCCTTTTTCTCTGAGAATCCTTCTCTGCGCAACGCCAAAGCGCTGCTGTTCATCTGCCGCAACAAATCCGAGATTTCTGAATTCCGCATGTTCCTGCAGAAGCGAATGGGTGCCGATTACAATATCGATCGTACCGTCCTTCATTCCGGCCAGCACCTGTTCCTTTTCCTGCAATGCCCTGCCGCTGTAAAGTACCTCTGTCTTCATGCCTGCCTGTTCCAGCATCGGCTTCAGCGAACGATAATGCTGGCGGGC
>JAFYGX010000014.1 GCA_017543025.1 Solobacterium sp. | reverse complement strand
TGCTTACCGCAAAGAGCGAGGACAGCGACAAGATCCTGGGACTGGATATCGGAGCGGATGACTATATCACCAAACCGTTCAATCCGCCCGAAGTGATCGCACGGGTCCGCTCGCAGCTGCGCAGATACACGAAGCTCGGCGGGCAGACCGTTGAGCCGGATGTATATACGATCGGCAGTATCGAACTGGATGATAAACGGAAACGGGTAACGGCGGACGGCGAGGAAGTCAGCCTGACACCGTATGAGTACGGAATTCTGAAATTCCTCATGCGCAATCCGGGCAGGGTATTCAGCTCCAGAGAGATCTACAGGGAAGTATGGAACGAAGATCCGCTCGGCAGTGAGGGCGTTGTGGCGGTGCATATCCGCCACCTGCGGGAAAAAATCGAAATCGACCCGGGGGAACCGAGATATCTGAAGGTTGTCTGGGGACAGGGTTACATGATGGAGGACACTCATGAAAAACAGAATTGTACGAAACATATGTGACAGTCTGCTGTTCAAGATAGCCGGAGTAATTCTTCTCTGTGCGGCGGGAGCGGGAATGCTGTTTTCCGGATTCGCTGCCATAGAGATGAAAGAGAACAATATAGACAGCACCCCGTATCTGGAATCCGATGCGTTTAAAAACAATCTGACGGGTGATGCCCATCAGATCGTATCTATGTATTCCAACGGATATCCTGAGAAAGCCAGGGCAGTATACAGCCCGACGGCTTCAAATGTGCAGTATACGCTCTATAAACAGACCTCATCCGGTTCACTTACGATGATCGAAGGAAATGCATCGAATCAGAAGGATACAGATAAATATACGATTGAATTCGGCGTTCCCGGTGAGGATTGGAATGCGCAGGGATCGTACTGGTACGACGGCCCGCTGAGTGAGCTGCCGGAGGGATATACCGGTTACCGCGTGATTCTGCACGTGCAGAAAGGACTTCCGGTTCAGGACAGTTACCGTTCGAACTGGACCGACTACAGCCGCATGCAGAGACTGTTTGGAAACTGGGGAAACGCGGCATGGATCTTTGCCGGATGCGCAGCGCTGTTTCTGCTTGTGTTGGTGATGGAGTTCATCGGCGCAGGACATGTGCGGGGTGAGGAAGGAATCCGTCTCAGCCGGCTGGACCGTATCCCGTTCGATCTTGTGACGATTGCCGCAGTGCTATTGATCGGAGGACTGCTTCCGCTGATTGATTCGGAAGTTCTGTTTCACAGAAATGGTCCGATGACCGATCAGATTCCGGTGATGGCCGCATGCCTGATTCCGCCGGCGCTGGTGTTCTTCTTCTGGCTGATGAGCATGGCGACGCGATTCAAGTCGCACACTCTGATTACCAACAATATCTGGTACAGATGCTGGGAGAAACTGAAGGAGATCCTGAGACAGTACCGGCTTCCGATGCGGATCGCAGTGGTGCTGATGCTGGGGTGGATTGTCTTTGCGCCGGTTGTCTACGGCACACAGCCAACAGATGCCGCCGCAAATCTTCTGGCACTGCTGATTGGTGTATTCTGTGCAGTTGCCGGTGTGAACCTGCTTCTATCGCATCATAAACTGACCGCTGCCGCAGAGGCGATCGCGGCCGGGAATACGGAATACCGCATCTCCGATGATGCGATGAAACATATGTACGGAAGCTTTCACCGCCAGGCCGAAGCATTGAACTCCATCAGCGACGGACTTGCCATCGCGATTGATAAAGCAACCCGCAGCGAGCGGATGAAGACCGAGCTTATCACCAATGTGAGTCATGATATCCGCACGCCGCTTACTTCCATCATCAGCTATACCGATCTGCTTCAGAAGGAACATACGGAGGAGCAGGAGAAGGAATATCTGGATGCGCTGATGCGTCAGTCAAAGCGTCTGAAAAAGATGACCGAAGATATCGTGGAGGCTTCGAAAGCTTCAAGCGGTGCCATGAAAGCGGAGCTGACTGCCGTGAATGTGCAGGAACTGCTGGAACAGGCGCTTGCGGAATACGACGGGAAACTGAACGAAAAAAACATTCAGCCGGTGCTTCAGGTTTCCGGGGAGAAGCTGATGGCTGTCGCCGACGGAAAGCTGCTGTGGCGGGTTCTCTCAAACCTGCTTTCCAATGCGGAAAAGTACGCCATGGAAGGCACAAGAGTGTATCTTTCCGCAGACCGGAAAGACAAAGAGGTTGTGATCTCCGTGAAGAATGTGTCCAGAGAGCCGCTTAACATCAGTGCGGAAGAACTCATGGAGCGGTTTGTGCGGGGCGATGAAAGCCGGCACTCCGAAGGAAGCGGACTGGGACTCAATATCGCAAAGAGTCTTACGGAGCTTATGGGCGGAACGTTCTCGCTTGCGATCGACGGCGACCTGTTTCGGGCGGATATCCGGCTGAAAGAGGCAGTCTTTACCGCATAAGAAAAAATACTGTCCTGCCTGCATGGTTCGCAGGGAGACAGTATTTTCATTTGGAATTGAATTACAGCAGCGGGATGTTGTTCTTCTCGCAGATCTTTACCATATCATCCGGCCAGATGCTTGCCTGGACTTCACCGACATGCGCCTTGTTCAGCAGCATGCACAGCTTTGACTGACCGATACCGCCGCCGATCGTGTACGGCAGCTATTTGTTCTCTTGATTTCCATTGAATCGGTTATGCGCGAAAAAAAGGAACTGCTCGTTCTGGACAGGTAACTGCAGTTCCTTAAAGTTTGAATAGAATTACAGACTCATCGCTGCATCATATGCTTCGCGCACTGCAGTCAATGCATTACCTGCTTTGACGGCAGAGCCGACAACCTTAACATCTGCGCATGTCTTCTTCGCTGCTTCTTCCAATGGATTGTAAGCTCTGTATCCGAAGGCGGACACAACAGTTTCCGCCGGAAGGGAAATAGTGTTCCCATCTTTGTCAGTGTATTCAACAGAGGAATCTGTGATCTTACTGACTTTAGCGTTGGTTACCACTTTAACGCCTGTTTCCTTCATATAACCGAGCAGACACTGTCTCGAAAGAGGCATCATGTCATTGAGGATATCATCCCGCATTTCCACAACGGTAATATCAGAGTTGGTCTGTGTCAGATAATGTGCCGTTTCCGCACCAACTTCACCTCCACCGCATACAACAACCGGGCCGAATCCGATGTCTTTCTTTCCAAGGAGTGCTTCTTCTGCAGTGATTACATTGGCACCGTCAATACCTTCAATGTTCAGTCTTAACGGACGGGAGCCAGTAGCGATAATAACAGAATCCGGCTGTTCGTTCTTGATCAGTTCTTCAGTGACTTCACAATTCAGTTTCACCGGCACATTGAGATCTGCGAGACTCTTCCGTAAAGATGAAACGAAGGTAGAAAGCTCACCCTTGCCAAGCGGATATGCTGCAGAGCGGAAGGCACCTCCGAGGGTTTCCTGCGCTTCATAAACAGTAACATTGTGTCCACGGAGCGCTGCAGTTTCTGCAGCCATCAGGCCCGCAGGACCTCCGCCGATGACCATGACTTTCTTCGGGCTTTCTGTCTTTTCAATTGCTTTTTCATATTCTCTGCCGACTCTCGGATTAACGAGACATGTAGCACAATCATCATTGAGCAACCCTGCTTCGCAGCCCTGCAGGCATCCGATACAGTAGCGGATGTTTTCCAGTCTGCCTTCCTTTGCCTTGAGCGGCAGGTAGGGATCTGCGAGGGAACCTCTGCCCATACCAACGAAGTCCGCTTTGCCCATCTTGATGAGTGTATCGGCCATGTTGGGATTGTTGATTCTGTTTGTGACGATTACTGGACAGGAGACCAGTTTTTTGATCTGCTCTGCGACATCCATATTCAGTGCGTGCTTTGTATACATCGGTGCGATAATCTGCTTTTCAATCGGAGAAGCATACATACCGTTGGATACATGAATGCAGTCAACACCGATTTCATCCAAATGTCTTGCCAACTCGTATGCATCTGCCTCGGTTCTGCCGCCCAGCAGGTATTCATTGGCGCTGATTCGCACCTGAACCGGGAAGTCCGGTCCGACATTCTTTCTGATCTCTGCGTAGATCTCATCCAGGAAGCGGACTCGGTTTTCAAAGCATCCGCCGTATTCATCTACACGCTTGTAGGTGAACGGAGACAGGAATTCACAGATCAGGTAACCGTGTGCCGCATGGATCTCAAGCCCGTCGAAGCCGCTCTCTTTGACTCTTCTTGCGGTAGAGCCAAAGTCTTTGACAATCTGATGAATCTCATCCACTGTCAGTTCTCTCGGCATGTCGAGGCAGAAAGTATCCTTGATGGCGGAAGGAGCGACCGGCTGTACATTTCCGTTGACAAGATGTCTTGACTGTCTTCCGGCATGATAAATCTGAGCAAAGATCTTGGAATCATATTTATGAATGGTATTTGTCAGTTCAATGTTGCCGGGAATCTGCTCATCATTGAAGAGACCCGGAATGCAACGGTATCCCTTGGCATGCTCATTTACACCATAATCTTCCGTAATCAGAAGACCCCATCCGCCTTTGGCTTTTTCTTCCATATAACGGATGTAACGTTCTGTGATCTTTCCGTCCTCCGTGCAGAGGTTCATGACCATCGCCGGAACAATCAGACGGTTGGGAATTGTGCATGTGCCGATATTGTGCGGTGTGAATAATTCTGTAATCATGTTTGTTCTCCTTATTATTACTTTTATTGTCAGGGGTGAAATCGTTTCAGGGTCAACCTCAAAACGAATGTCGGAATACCTGAGAAAATGCACGAAAAAACCGCATTTCTGCGGATTTGTCAATTGATTGCGGCAAACAGGTCCTGAAACGATTTCAGGGTTTTACAAATCAATTCTCATGCGGAATTCCACAATTCTTCGGAAGGAATCATTCACTGAGCCTCTCCCAATCAGAAGCCCGCGAATTGTGTCATCGCACGGATACTTTTTCTCATTCACATAATCGATCAGTGGTTCTGCAGCGTTCCGGTTCATCTGTCCGATTTCCCCGATATCTGCGTTGGTGCATGCATAGAGACCACCTTTAACATATTCCATGCCTTCCAGAACCGGCAGTCCAAGCGCCTTTACATACTGCTCATCAATCTGCATGACCCATTCCTGTGTTTCTGCGCTCCATTTCAAACCATTGTCCAGAAAACCAAAAATTTCCGGCGTGAAATAAACATCTTTGATCTTCTTATCTACATTGATCCGCTCATAGCTGTCACCATTTCCGTTGATCAAATGAAAGCTGTAGAAGGAAGGAATGTACTGTACCCAGATATTTCCGAGATTATAGAAACTCTGTTTCAGTTGTATTGAGAGGGAAGATAGCCGTTCCTTCAACAGCGTCTTCTGGCGGATTTCGCTGTTTAGATCATCAATATATGACTCCAGCAGCTGCGGTGTACGGATATGAAAATCTTCACTTCTTAATTCCTGTATTTCCCGGATTCCGACACCCCAACTGCGATATTGAAGGGATTCAAGAAGCCAGAAGATATCCATGATTTCATAATTCCGGTAGTTATTTTCAGAATCACGGTTCAATTTCAAAACACCGTATTTCTCATAATAGCGGATCATCTCACGTGAAAGGTTCAGAGCCTCAGATACATCGCCAATGGAATACTTCATAACTTACCTCACTGTATTTATTGTACCAGGAGTGCCTGATTCGGACACGACCGTCTGATCCAGCCGCAAAGCAGAGAGAAACCATTCTCCTCTTGCAATAATTATCTTTAAAAAACAAAAAACCTCCCACCAAACAGTGAGAGTTCTCCACTGGCTCTCGCCATGGATTAAGAAGGCGATTTCAGTATAACAAATAATTCGGGAAAATCATTTATCTGACTCTATGAACCACTTATCTTTTTCCAGGAACAGATTACGTTTGCTTCTGCCGATCTGGATCTCGTATCGTTTTCCGATGCCGCCTGCTTTGCTAGCCATTGATCTAGGCCCTGAGAGAACCTTCGTGATTTCGAATCGTTCCGTTCCGTCGGCAGTTTCCCAGATGATTGCTTTGGGAATGATCTTTCCTTCTTTTTCCCAAGCGACTCAATAATCATTGATTGACATCATTGTTCATGGAAGGCATATCACCCATGAAAACGAAAATGAGTGTACAAGAGGAGAAGGAAAAGATGGCACAGAATAATGCAAATATTGGATTCGAAAAACAAATATGGGATGCGGCGTGTGCCCTGTGGGGGCACATACCTGCCGCTGAATACAGGAAAGTTATCGTAGGGCTTATTTTTTTGAGATATATTTCTTCTGCATTCGAAAAGCGTTATCAGGAGCTTATTGAAGAAGGCGATGGTTTTGAAGATGATCCGGATGCATATGAAGAAGAGAATGTATTCTTTGTTCCCCAGAATGCAAGATGGGATACGATTGCCGCTGCTGCTCATACACCTGAAATTGGAAAAGTGATTGATGATGCGATGCGCGCAATTGAAGAAGACAATGTATAATAGTGTCAATGATTGTTATGGCGTATCAAATGGAGAACAATAAAAGCGCTGATAGCAGGCAATGGATGCTTGTGTATAACAGATGAGGAAGACGAAGAAGGCGTCACAGCATGCCGTGACGCCCGTTTTACAGGTTTTTACATTGTAGACTGATGCGAATAATATAAGGTGATGATAAAGGGGGGTATGTCGTGATTACGAAAAAATGATTGCACTGTCACTTTAGTACAGAGCAGTTCACCAATCTCTTGCCGTTACAAGCTGTTTCCTCCCAAATGCATTTTCAGAAAGAAATCTTCCGACAAGAATCACCGGCAACTTGTACTCAGACTTGTATTCGTGATAACCAACGACATCCTTTGCTTCCCC